>JAFZXD010000168.1 GCA_017616955.1 Eubacterium sp.
AACAAAAACAACTATAAAATCATCAATTATATTGATGACAAATTTCGTTTTGAATGTCAATACGAAAAAAGGGCGTCTCCGCCCTTTTAATCTACCTTATATCTTCATTTCTGCTGTTCTGATACAGGAACTTCGCAAATCTCACTATAGCCCTAACTGTCTCTACGCCTTTTTGAATCTTATTCTTTGCTCTGATAAAGATGTTTTCCTTTTTCTTAACACTCTTTTCATTATTGACGTAGCTATACTGTTCCTGTTCTTTTCTTCCGGCAACTCCGGACGCAACTACCTTGTGCAATCCATCAGAATTACGATATATTTTAAATCCCGATTTCTTAAGTTCATCGCATCTTGCGATATATTCACTTATTTCAAACTGATATAATCTATCAAGTTCTTGTGCCAAACTATCTAAATTCATTCTAATCTTCTCACTTATAATAAAATTTTACCCCTACTAAAAACCATAAAGATACTTTATATCACATAACGAGAATATACTATCACGAAAAATCCAAGTGGCATCAGAGCTTTAGAATTCCTGATCAGAAAGATTTTCTGCAATCTCTCCTATCTCTTCAAGCTCAGATTCAGTAACTCCGTCTTTCTTGATTATGTGCTTGAGTTTTTCAGCAACGTCAGGAATCATTTCCAGAACCTTGCCAAGAGAACCCTTATCCTCATTAACATTAATAATCTGTGAGTAACCGTCTTTTATGACAATAATGGCTGTCGGAGAAATCTTTCCTCCCATACCGCCTCCTGCTGAATCACTTCTCTTGCCTCCGTGAGCACCGGCGCCAACACCGAAATTCACATCACAAAGTGGTATGATAGTTGCATCTCCAACCTGAATCGGCTCTCCAACGACCGACTTAGATGTGAGAAATGCATCCATCCCCTTAAAAAGGGCATTTACTGTACTGTTGAAATCATTACCGTTTGCCATTGTCATGTCCTCCAATATATTATAGTAAAATCTGTGATAATTCTTTAAATCTTTTCTGCAAGTTTCTTTGTTTTCCAGAAGTCCGGACTTATCAATATCCTAAGTGCCGGTAAGATAAATCTAAATAAATATATTCGTCCTCGAAAATCAATATCTGCTTCAATAACCTTATTATAAAAATCAGGTTCTATCTCAAGCCAGCTACCGTAAAGAGCATAGAACATAGATATCTTACCAAGAATATTCCCGGTATCTGCAGCACTTCCAAGTCCCATCTTCAGATATCCTCTGCTCTTCTTTGGTTTTATAGTGAGAAGAAGTCTCTTGATAACCTTAAGAGCTCGTGCGATTGTTCTCTGAACATAGTCTCTGTCGAGGAACTGTTCAACGTGATCTATCTTCTTAACGGCATTTACATACTTCTCATCAAGTTTGTCCATGCCCTCTTCAACTTTATCCAAAACTTCGTCGGTTTTTTCAGATATATCATCCATCATCTGACCGAAGCTTTTTTTCACTCGTTTCTTCTTTTCCCGACCTTGTTTATTTTTCTTATCTGATTTACGATTCTTTATCTTATCAAGTATCGATTTCTTTGATCCGGAATCAATATCCGATGCAAAATCCGGTTCTTCCAAATCATCATATTCCGAAAAACCATCTTCAAGATTATCATCTTCTATGTCATCATTTACAGAAGAATCTTCCTCAATTGTTTCTTGTACTGAATATTCCTGATCCGGTGTTTCTTGAACAGAAGTCTCTTCGGTTACAAGATTTTCTGAAATATCTTCTTCCGGTTCTTCATCAGGGAAGTTCCCATCCATGATATCACCTTCCAGGAAATCCTCATCCGGTTCTCCGGCCTTCGGTATCTTCTCCTTCTTGGGATATATCTTAAAGAATAGGATCTTAGCCCAATAACTAAGACCATTGTCTTTATCGAAATGTCCCTTCGCATTCAGAACCAGATACGATACTTTCACGTCTGCTGTCGTTTCATTGTCATTGTGAACTGCTTTTATCCTGTAACATATGGGTACAAAAAGCACTAAGAGCAATATCAGGAGAATCAGTCCCAGTATCACAAGAAGAATTATACCCAGTATCTTAAGGACAGCAAGTAATATACCCATAGACTATCCCCTAAACATTTTAGCTATATCGAAAAAAAATCCTTTATGTCCGGTTTGCCGAGTTCTCTGTAAACATCATCCAGAATATCGCACACCACCTGTTTTGCAGATTCCCTGCTTTTTGCTACTCCCAAAACATTGAACGTTCTCTTCTTCTTTCTGTAGAAAGGCTGAAGAAGTTCATTATAATTGTAGATTTCCATAATTCCGGCTTCATACATAGGTTCCGTGATAACAAAAAGTCCCTTTACCGGTCTTTTAAACGCAACGCGACGAACAAGTTTTTTAAATGCCCTTTCACCGATATCTTCAGAATATACTTTTTTATTTACACGAATTCTCATATATCATCCTCTTTGGTGTCCAATCAGTCAGATATTTCCTATTAATTCCCGGCTATAACATCAGTTATGATATCTCTGCATGCAGTAAGCTCAGCCTTGTCGCTGCAGCTTGAGAGAGCATACTCAAAATACTCTTTAATCTCCTGCTGTGAATTGAAGAATACAGGCATCAGAGAAAGTATCTTCGCCATAACACTTCTCTTCAGCTGTTTTGACATATCCTTAAATGCTTCTTCAAGTTCGGTTACGAGAGTTTCTCTCTCTTCCATGATGTATATATCATCAGCTTCTTCAACTACTACTTTGATCCCATTTCCTTCTATATCCATGAAAAGTGAAGTTGATGTAAGTCTGTCAGCCTTCAGAAGCATGTCAAATGCATTCTTAATACTTTCATCATCGTACATTTCATAATAAAGTGAATACAGATCTTCAAGATTGCTGTCAAGGAATGAAAGCTCCTCATAAGCAGATTCCTGAGCACCTTCAAGGCTTACAAATAGTTCATCAAATTCAGACGAAGCCTCATATATATCATCTGCAGAAACGAGCTCAGATATGATCTTCGAAGATGTCTCAAACTTATCCTTGAGATATGACTTATCTGCTATAGAATCTGTATAAAGAACGATAAGTGCATCATTCAGGATTTCCGTAAGCATCAGATAATCTGTTACAGCAGACTGAATGATTGCTGTAGCTTCAGTTATAAGATCACTGAGACGTTCATATTCTTCTCTTGATATATCCTTATAATCTGCATTCTTAAGTGTTGTATATATTTCAAATAATTTCGGATACTGTGTTTCAAAACCTTCCGGCTTATTCATAAGAGCTGCATCTCTGATAGTCTGGATGAAATCATCAACAGACTTTCTTTCACCACCCTTATATATAGCAATTGAATTTGTAATAATATCGAAGAATCTTCCCTTAGTCATTCTTACAGGAAGCTGAGCTATGAACTCCTGAATTCTTGTATTTACAAGCATCTTGTCGTTCTCAGAGAATACAAACTCATACATACTTTCAGCAAGCTCAGGAACATTTAT
>JAFZXD010000169.1 GCA_017616955.1 Eubacterium sp.
CTTCCTTCTTCGGCGTACATTGTGGGTACGCCTTCTATCATGTATCTGATCCCGCCGTTATCAAGCTTTTCTATTTCATTATAGTGATCCTTGTAATACATCCAGGGAGACACTTTTCTGTCATACAGAATTCCCTTGCACTCGGATAATTTACAATCCGGGAAATTCACATTGTGGATATGTCCCTCAGGAACGGGGACATTTATTATCTTCGCAAGTATTTCTTCCAGATATCTGTCCGTAACTTCATGAACTCCGGAGAATCCCTCCGACACGGCGATGGGGTGATAACCCTGGAAAGCCGCTTCGAATGCAGCTCCCGCAGTTGCGGAATACTGGATATCGGATGCCATGTTGTAACCCTTGTTTATACCAGACATAACCACATCGGGCTTTTCGGGCATTACGTTAAGACTTCCTACCCTTACACAATCCGCAGGCATTCCGGAACAGGAGAAAGCCTTCACGCCTTCTACCGGGTAATCGTAGATCGGATACACATCAAGAGGGTGTCTGAGTGTAACGCTGTGGCTTGCGGCACTTCTCTCACTGTCCGGTGCAACAACCCATACCTCTCCAAACGAAGCAGCGACTCTTGCGAGTCGCTCCAGTCCGTCAGCACGTATTCCGTCATCATTGGTAAGAAGAATTCTCATATAGGGATTCCCTTATTGACCTGACACTTCAATCTCATTGGTAAAAGTAGATTTCGCAAGATTGCCGAATATATACACGGCATATTCCTGCTCTCCGGTTCCGGGATTATCCGCAACATCGAATGAATATCCCAATCCGGTGTAATGATTGCTACCAGTCTCCATACAGCACAGAGGTTTCATATCGTATGCATCAACACGAAAAAGATCGATGCACAGTGCAAGTCCCCAGAATGCTACGATGCAGACAATGACATTTAAGAATTTATGTCTTGAAAAGAAAATACTTAATGCTTTCATAACAGTGCCTCTTTTATATAGATTTCTGTTATATTATACCACTATTTCTAAAGAATCTCTTTGATCTTCTCGACAAGTTCTTCGTCAGCCGGAAGCCACTTGACGGAATCCAGCTCATCTTTATGAAGCCACTTTGCGGACTCCGCTTCCTTCAGAACAAGTTCCCCGCTTATAACCTCAGCCCAGAAGCAATCCATGGACAGATGGAACTTCGGATAATCATATTCAAGGGTCTTGATAAGGTCACCTACATCGATCTCCGCCGTCAGTTCCTCACGGATCTCCCTTGTAAGTGCCTGTCCCGGAGTTTCACCCTTCTCGATCTTACCTCCGGGAAATTCCCACCAGCCCTTAAACTCTCCGTATCCACGTGCCGTTGCGAAAATCTTATCTCCGTCCCTAATGACCGCAGCAACAACTCTTACATATTTCAGTATCTTGCCGCCTTCAGTGAAGATAACCTTCTTACCTTCCGAGATTCCCTGATCACTCAGCACCGCTTCGGATACCTCGACATACTTCTCCGAAGAATCATCTTCAGACTTAAGCTTCAAAAGAGCCATCGGCTCCTTGCGGTCGGTTTCTTCGCATCCGAAGTCGGCTTCGGTTATTTGTTCAACAATATAAATCATCATTACAACTCCAAAACAACTATGCAGTAACAATATATTCGTAGAGATCGTCTCTTACCGGCTGATCCAATATCCACTCAATCTCTACAGCAGTTTTATCGGTATTGGCCATCGTGAACTCCTCTGCTCGCCCACTAGCGCTCATCGATCCAAGATAATAAAACTCTTTGGAAATCTTATCATCTTTATTCTTACGAACAAATAGTTCTACGCGGATACCTCTCTCTTTTGCTTTAAGGAAATTCTGTACATCCTCTGATTCCATGCTTCTTCCGGATTTGGAAATTGCAATTAATAATCGATTACTGATAAAGTGATCTTCGTACTTTGTTGTATCACTTATATCCTCAGATTTGTCATAATTGATAAACACTGGGAATGTTTTAGTCTTTTTATCAAATTTGTATCCTCCTATATTCAGAGGCACTTCATTGCTTTCCCAATTCAGTAATCTACATACATCCTCATATGTGTACTTTTGGTAAAGAACAAAATCGGTATCTTTATAACTATTACTGTAATCTCTTTCAAATCTGCTAATACCAAAATCAACAAGATCACTCAAGATCTTACAAAAATCTTTGTTGGCAAGCATATCTAAAAATGACTTAGACGGAACGTAATCATCATTTAATTTTTCAATAAAGACACATTGTTCGTATGTCTTCTTATTTGACCCCGATGGAAATGCATTCGTCATTACGTTAGCAATGTTTTCCCTCTGATCATTACTCATAGTTTTATTGTATGATTTAAGGTCTTCAGCAAGTCCACTGAAAAGCCCTATGCTAGAGATGCCATGAGCATACGCAATCAGCCTTCTAAACAATTGAAGTTCCTGAATTCGCTTTCCACTTGCTAACTTCTTAGAAATGAATTCAATTACCTTCTCTTCATCTTCAGACAAGCGAATCTTATATTCCGGTTCATACTTTACAAGGAACTTGTAATAGGAACCCAAACTATTATTGTCGAATATTCTGAGAACATCCATCTCACCATATAGATCGAAATCTTTTAATTCAGGAATTCTTCCGAGTTTGTTTTTAAGATTTGTGTAATTTTCTCGAATGAGTTTTACATCACTGAAATTGGCATTATCAACAGAAGCAAAAATCCTCTTTCTGCTTATCTCATCAAAATGTATCGTCGAAACTCCGGGAATCACACGTCCGCCTTCAAGCACAAACCTTCTTATATTGTCCTTGTTATAAGTACGATCGCCTGACAGTGCAATCGGAATCATAAAGTTGTTATTATAATTTCCAATGAAATCGAGAATAACAACATATTCTTTTCCATCCGCTTTACGAAGGCCTCTACCCAGCTGTTGAATAAATACTATAGGAGACTGAGTGGGACGAAGCATAATGACCTGATTAACCTCAATTATGTCCACACCTTCATTCAGTATCTCAAACGATAAAATATAATCCAGATGATTTAAAAGCTCCTGCTGAGAATCTGTTTCCTTATCGTCAGCTGCAAGTCTTTCAAACGCCTGTGCTCTATCACTCTCAGATGCATTTCCGTTAAGTGCGATTGTTCTGTAATACTTGCCGGTAGCAGGATTAATAGTATGATTCAGTTTTTCC
>JAFZXD010000170.1 GCA_017616955.1 Eubacterium sp.
AAATGCAAGTTCTAATGCATCGACACCATCCCAGTCTTCTTCTGTGAGATCAGGAAACATCTTGTCTATTATTTTTTCTATCTTATCCCACGCTTTGCTGACTGTTGCTAATACATCTTTTGTGGTTTCTGCTTTTTCTATCTTAACCACTCTCATGAGTGATCTGATTGATCCCATTCTGATCTTCGCTAGATGCGCATTTACAGTCTTGATGACATTTTCATCATCGTCATATATATTGAGCTTTATTTCTTTTATCTCATTGTTTTTCGGCATCGTTATCTTTCCTTTCTTTTGATGGCTTATATTGCCATCTTCAAATATTCCGGAGAGTTGCCTCTCCGGAATAAAGTGGTATAAAACACTACAATATTACATTGATGGTGTCTTAGGTGTGATCGTGTCTGGAGTCTGTACAGAGTCAAAGAATTTCGCAATATCTTCATCAGATATAAGCTTCTGTGTAACATTTGTGCTGACTCCTCTATGAGTCTTTCCATCCTTCTGGAATTTATGAATGGTAGATATACCGGTATAAACAAGAGTCTGACCATTCGAAGCTCCATCATCCTTTATTGTCTCATGATCTTCGTCTGGTATATTAAACGTACCCTTCAATCTCCATACATAAATTTCGTTGCCATTTGTATCCTGTGTCTTATAACCCAGTGCAAAATACTTGATAGCTGTCTCTCCTTCTATATATGTTCCTGTGGTATCGTCATATACCTGTCCCGTGATATCCGCAACCGTATCAAGTGGAACTGCAGAAACCTCGAGATTTAAATCATCCGCTCCGGTTCCACCTGTAACTATAGACGGAACATTATCATAAAACTTTGTATTTCTTGTGCTTGCTGTTTTTTTCGAAAGCTTAGCAAGTCCAGCAAGTTCCTTGACCGTTCCGGTTTCATAGCCAGTAGAATCATCTTTTGTAATAGGTGCATAGACCAAATCAGATGCGCCTCGAAACTCAAAGATATTATCCATTGTCGATTTCCTCCTCGTTATATTCTATATATTTCACTTCTAATCCTCGACCAACATGATCAGGACTGTCACTCGATATATCAAATCCTGCTGATGGAACCAGCCATCCATTTTCTTTCAACAGCGATCTGATCTGTTTCGTGAGTGAATAAGCTGTATCGATATCGGTTGAATAGATATAGATGTCAACATTCCATTCAATCCCATAGTTATCATTATCATAATGACTATGATCCGGTGTAGCCGGATTCCAATATGTGATAAATGTATCAGGATAATTTGACGAATCGGAAAAGTTTCCCTGTCTGTCTACCTCATATTTGAATGATTTCAGTAATGTCACTAACTCATCTATGATCATTATTTCATCCTCTTATCAATCTCTTCCTGTAAGGCTTCTTTAATCTTCTTATTGATCTGCCTTTCGAATTTCTTTCCTGCATAAATTTCATTCAGCTTGTTATCAGGTGCCATCTTCGGTGTTCCTGTGATCAGAAATCCTCCCGCTCCTGGCTTGCTCTTATCAAATCCGAGCTTGACCTCTGCAATGCTTCCATTCCATTCAACTTTTGGCTCAATAACTGAGTCCATAGTTTTTCCTCTGGAATATCTTCCTTTTGCCGGAAGGTTTACTGATGATAATGCTACTTTTGTTTCCTGCTGCACCTCTTCGGCTGCATCAAGCATCACCTTATCAAATACTTGCTGAAGATCTGCACCCAGCTTCTCAAGCTTCTCAGCATAATCAGAGAAGCAGCTGAAATCTATATCGAGCATATTGCCCATCAGGACTTTCCTCCTACTCTCTTAACGCTCATCAGCATAGTCATATGCTTTTTATCGATATCTTCCGGTTTACCGTCTATCTCATACATCTCTTCTGAATCAGTCAGATAAATCCTACATTCTGCCTTGATTTCAGGTCTGAACCATGTTTCTATCTTTCCGGTATCCAGTAAGGTACGGATTCCATTCTGTTCTGTTCCAGTTCCTCCGAATGTTCGGAAGGTTCCATAGATCAGTATTCCATCCTTAAGTTCCGGATAAGTCTTCTTATTCTGGCCTTTAGAATTTGTATAAGTCGGTATAAGCAGAAGCATCGGCACGTTATAATTCTGCGATCTTTTAAATGCCATAATGTCTGCCTCACAATAGAGCAAGCTGTGCAGCTCTCTCATGGAAGTATTTTGAGAACTGCCCTCCGCCTGCCTCTAAGTTCATAAGATCGGTAACTCCCTGAACCACTATTCCTTTAGAAATGTTATTAGTCTTAACACCAGCAGCAACAAGATATGCCTCCACTTCATCAATATATAACTGAATAGCGTCATCCATATATGTTCCTGTTATATGTAATGCTGTTTTAACATCTGTAGTTGAAACCTGGCTCATTGAATTGCCTCCTACTTCTTAACGCTCTTCTTTGCCGGAGCTTTAGGCTTTGAGGTTCTCGCTGGCTTCTTGATTTCCTCTTTTGCCTCTTTCTTTGGCTCTTCCTTAGCCTCAGCCTTTTCTTTGGCTGCTCCAACCTTTTCAGCGTATCCATTTGCTATGATTTTTGATTCGCGGGATTCGGAAGTCTCCCACACATCTCCGATCTCTCGGATGCAGTCCTCTTCCATATCCCTAAATCTTATGATTGCTCTTATCATGGCCTACCTCCTATAATGAAGGCACTACCTTCTTTTTGATGAGATAGAATGCTTTTGGAAGAAGCATCTTTCCATCTACTACAGTAAGGCCTCTAGTGATGACCTTATTTGTACCCTTATCCTCCCACTTATCAACATAGAACTGTCTATTTGAGTTGACTGCATACTGTGAGAAGTCTCCGAAGATACCAACATAATCACCATCGGAAGCTGTATCCCAATCCTTGATGATTGAACTGTCAACTGGGATGCAAGGTTTGCCCATGAATCTTACGTTATCAAGATCATCTATCTCATAATAAAGCGGTCTATCATTCTTATCTCTGATCACTGCGAGATAGCCATCAATAGTCTCATCTGCAAATACAAATGATGCATTCTTTCTATACTTTCTTTTGACAGACTTCATAAATGTCTTCTTCCATGATACCCAGTTATCCATATCAGCTTCTGTCATCTCGATAATGTTAGTTGCTGCAAGTGTAGTTGTAAGCCTTGTATCCTGGAGTATTCCGAGTGGCTTTCCAGATCCATTACCATTGATGATAGCTGCATCCATAGCCTTAAGGAATGACTTAAGTAGTTCCTTAGCAAATTCCTGTTCAAATGACTCAAGGACAGTGATATTAAGAAGCAGGCTCTCTGCAATCCTAGCTTCACCAACATAGTATCCGAATGTAACATAAGCATTTGCAGTTCCTGCATCCTGCTCTTCTGATACATGATCTTCATCAACCCAGTTCCATGTTACTTCAAGATCAGATACTGGGAACTTAACACCGCCCTGAATATTGAGCTTTCTTACCATGTTATAAATTGTTCCATAGTCACCATCCAAATCTTTAATAACCTCATTCATGATGGTAGTAGGAATTACAGCTGCATACTTTGTAGTAGTCGCAAGAGCAGGAGATCTCATCTCAAGATTACAATCATATATTGATGCTGGTCTTACACCTCTCTGTACATACTCCATGAATGCTTCTCTATACTCTCTGGAAGCATACATATCATCGCTTGTAGCTCTCTCTTCGATTGCCTCAAAAGATCCAACTACATTTCCATTAATAAGAGTAGCTCCTGCAGGAACTGCAGATCTCTCTTCATTCTCCTGATCTGCTGCCTCTTCTGCAGCGATAGCTTCAAGCTCTTCCTGAGTCTCTGCAATTTCTGCATTGACATCTTCAAGATCTCTTGTAAGTGTTCTCACTTCATTTGCATCCTCAGAAGCATCGCATCTAGCCTTGAGAGATGCCTTCTTTTCAAGAAGTCTCTGCATTCTTCTTTCAAGAATCTTCTTTCTCATTTCTGTTTCCTCCTAATAATTTTCATTAAAGTTATATTTGGCTTTCGCCAGTTCAAGCTCTTTTCCAGTATCCACTGTCTCAGCCTTCTGCTGTCTCGCGGTCTCCACCGCTGACCTGGCATTATCCAATGCCTCCTTGCTTCTTGCATTTATTGAGGTTGCAGAGTATGCCGGAAATGTCACGGCTGATATCTCTACAACAGAGCCAATTTTCTTAATCGTTCTTTTCGGATGATCCGATTCAAGATCCTCCCATTCTTCATCTTCTATTGAGAACATGAATGACATTCCATCAATGTCTCCTCTTTCTACTGCGGAATGAAGAGCTGCAGCAGTCGGATTGTTCTTTGTATCCAACTTAACCCAGTCAAGAGACATTCCATTCTCATCAACAGATAGCTGCATCGTGCTATGTCCGTTATTTCTTCTACTTCTTGCAAGTGGGATCATACTTGTATCATGATTTACCAGGAATCTTATATCTGTAAGATCTGTGTCATCAAGTGCGCCCTTCGCTATCCTTTCATCAAAAAACCCCAGATCAGTCCATGAATCATAGACTATCGGCCTTCCTTCAAGAATCTTCTCTCCATCATTCTCTGATGCTTTATTCCTTATTTCGAATGTATAGAATCTCTTTTCCAGCTTATTCTTCTTGCCCATCTTTTCCTCCTTCATCAGTTCCGGTCTTTTTGCCTAACTGATATTCATTCGCTTTCTCTGCATCTAC
>JAFZXD010000171.1 GCA_017616955.1 Eubacterium sp.
GATGATGAATCATATGCAGATTCCATGTCGGGATTTGTATCCAGTAGTGGAGACCAGAAGATTTATGTTGGCGCGGATAAGGTTGTTTCCGAAGTTATGGTCAAAGAGGGAGACGAGGTAAAAGTCGGTGATGTAATTCTGGTATACGATAATACACAGGAGTCACTAAAGCTTGAGTCTCTTAGAGCAGATCTGACTGTTATGAATAATGAGCTTACAATGGCTCGTAATACTCTTGAGAAGCTTAAACAGAAAACTCCGAAGGAACTTACGACTACGGAAGCTACTACTGAGATTACAACTACTGAAGCTACTACAGAAGCTACAACACAGACGACAACTGAGGCTACTACAGAAGAACATTCGCCGTCAGATCCTAAAAAGAAAAAGAAGAAAAAGCAGCCTACGACTGAGCCTTCGACTGAACCTACAACTTCGCCGGATGATGAAGATCCGGATGATGATTTCGATGATTTTGATGACTTCGATGATGATTTTGACGACTTTGATGATTTTGATGACCTTGATGATGCGGACCCTGATTTTGATGATGATGACAGAGTTTATACTCAGCTTCAGCTCAACAAAATGATCAGAGAACAGACTCAGAAGATTAAGGAGATTCAGAACAAGATCGATACTCAGAATCTTAGTATCAGAAAACAGGAAAGAGTCTTAGGCAAGAGTGAAGTTACAGCTGCAGTCAGTGGTAAGGTTATAGTTTTTGATATGTCTGATGAAAGAACTAATACCGGAGAACCAAACATAGTAGTTAGTTCTTCCGGAACATATACAGCTACTGTATCTGTAGGAGAGTATAATCTCGAGAAGATGCAGAAGGGGGCTGATGTTACGGTATATAACTATGATTCAGGAAGCTATTATACCGGTAAAGTTGTCGACGTAGGTACTACACCAAACGGAGAGATAGGTTCTCCTGTTGTTCAGTCTACATATCCGGTTAAGATAGCTATTGATGATTCCGAGGGTCTTACCGAGAATTCATATGTTGAAGTAAAGTTTGATAAGAATCAGGTTCTGGATCAGCCATCCGGTGATACATCGATACTTACTGTTCCACTTTTTATGACAAGAAAAGAGAATGGAAAGTATTATGTTATGAAGGATATAAACGGAAGACTTCAAAAACAGGTACTTAAAACCGGTAAGATATATTGGGGATCAGATATCGTCGTAAACGGTGGTCTGACTACTGAAGATAAGATTGCATTTCCATATGGCAAGGATGTTGTCGTAGGAAAAATCTGTAAGGAAGCTGATGCTTCGGATCTCTGGGAATAGGAGGAAGGAAAATGATTGAGAATTTAAGATTGTCATTTCAGGGTATATTTTCCCATAAAATGCGTTCCCTTCTGACTATGCTTGGTATTATTATCGGTATTGCAGCTATTATAGCTATTGTTTCAACTATTAAAGGAACTAACGATGAGATTAAGAACAGTCTTATCGGTTCAGGTGATAATGTTGTAAAAGTTAGTTTGAGTCAGGGTGGTATGGAAGTCAATCCGGGTGATACGGATATGTCAAAGGTTCCTATCATTAATGATGACATGCTGGAATCTATAAAAGAGTTTCCAACGATTGTGGATGCTGCCAAATATCATAAAGCTGTTGCTTATGACGGTTTTATAAATCATGGAAAGAATCAGCTGTCCAGTACTTTTCTTATAGGTTGTAATAATGATTATCTTAATCTTGAGAGCTATGAGGTTAAAGGTGGTCGACTTTTTACCGAAAATGATTTCAAGAAATTCAGAAAAGTAGCAATACTGGATTCAAGTACAGCATATACTATATTTGAAGGCGAAGACCCTATTGGTAAAACTATAGAAATATCCGGAAATCCATTTGTTGTTGTAGGACTTGTGGATAAGGACGAGGATGATAACGCTGTAGTTATAAATGGTATAGAAGATTGGTATACTTATTACGGTGATTCGAGTACGGGTATCCTTTTCATACCTGATTCGGTTTGGCCGATTGTTTTTTCATATGATCAGCCATATCAGCTTATTATAAAAGCTTCTTCCACTGAGGAAATGTCTCAGGCCGGTAAAGACGCTCAGGATTATCTGAATGGATTTATTACATCAAACAGCAGAAAGTCCGGTATGAGCGCACAGGACGGTATGTCAGATGATGATTCTATGGATGGCGGAGAAACCGTTAAGTATAAAAGTCAGGACATGCAGGAAAAAGCTAAAGAACTTCAGAAGCTGAAGAATTCAACGAATAAACAGCTTATATGGATAGCCAGTATATCACTTCTTGTAGGTGGTATCGGTGTTATGAATATCATGCTTGTGTCTGTAACTGAAAGAACCAGAGAAATCGGTCTTAAGAAAGCTATCGGAGCCAGAAAGTCAGCGATACTTAGTCAGTTCCTTACTGAGGCTTCAGTGCTTACAAGTATCGGTGGAATCCTGGGAGTACTTTCGGGACTCGGACTTGCATACTTTATATCGAAACTTGCCGAAGTTCCGGTTGCAATCAGTGTACCGGCTATACTTCTATCAGTTATATTCTCTATGGTCATCGGTATTGTATTCGGACTTATTCCGTCTATTAAGGCAGCAAACCTTAATCCTATCGATGCACTGAGATATGAGTAAAAAGTATTGAGAGTTAACTGTTAATAGTAACTATTGAAAGATACGGAGTTATTTGTTATAATTCTTCGGTACTTTGATATAAACCATTAATAATAAATGAAAGGACATTTAAAAATATGGGACTTTTAAAGGATTGGAGAGATCACGCATACGGTCTTGATGATAGAACACCTGAAGGAAAGCAGTTCTGGCTGAATTACTTCCAGGTAGAAAAGGGAATATATGAGCAGATTCTGGATGATCCTAAGACAGTTATCACAGGAACAGTTAAGGAACTTGCTGAAAAGTATGATACAACTATCGAACTTATGACAGGTTTCCTGGATGGTATCGATGAAAGCCTTAAGGAATCCAACAACCTTGAAGAGTTGGAGGAGGATACAAAGGTTACTCTTGATATCGATCTTGAGAAGCTTTACATGAACATGGTTGGATGTGCAGCAGAGTGGCTTTATACACTTCCACAGTGGGATAACATATTCGATAAAGAGAAGCAGAAGGAACTCTATAAGACTGAGAAAACTTCTCATACAGTTGTTAAAGCACCTAAAGTTGGACGTAATGATCCTTGTCCATGCGGTAGCGGTAAGAAGTATAAAAAGTGCTGTGGCGCATAATAATATTAGAATCAGAGGGTAGGCGAAGCCTACCCTTTAAACAATTACGCGATTCATGGAGAGCAGGATAAATTATGGGTGGATTTACAGATGAACAGATAGCGGCAATAGAGTGGTACAAGGGACCACTTCTTGTCATAGGTACACCCGGTTCAGGTAAAACAACGGTTATAGTGAATCGCATAAACAATCTTATATACGGACACGGAGTCCTTCCCGGGAACATTCTTGTTATTACATTTACCAGGGCTGCAGCTGCTTCAATGCGTGAAAGATTCCTTGCAGTATCTGAGCTTGAAGATACGAGAGTAAGGTTCGGAACGTTTCATTCGTTCTTTTATTGGATCATAAGAACGGCGTATGGCGGCAAAGCTGACATCAAAGTTTTGGACGAAAATGACAAAAGAAATGTAATAAGAAGAATTCTTCTGGAAATTAATAAGGATTTGTACGATAATGAAGATACAATAACGAGCGTTATCAATCAAATGAGTATCATGTCATGTGATATGATTGATATCGATAACTACTACAGTACAGATATGTCCGGAGATGATTACAGGAAGCTTTATCAGAAGTACTGTGATTTTAAGAAGCGAGAAGGCTTTCTCGACTTCGATGATATGATAACACATTGTTATCGACTTCTGAGCAGCAGAAGGGATATACTTGATAGTATAAGGAATATGTATCCGTATATTATGGTGGACGAATTCCAGGACACCAATCTCATTCAGTATAGGATACTGTCTCTGCTGGCTCATCCAAATGATAACATCTATGTGGTGGGAGATGACGATCAGTCCATCTATTCATTCAGAGGCGCGCGACCTGACATAATGCATTCATTTGAACGGGACTTCCCCGGTGCACAGATTGTCAGACTGTCTCAGAACTTCAGATGCCCACAGAGCATAGTTGATGCATCCGCTGCACTTATCAGCGGTAACAATAAAAGATTCGACAAAGAGCTCAAATCCGCCGTAAATGAATCCGGACATGTATATCTGGATACTATCTCCGATGTCGGCAAGGAAAATGAGCTGATAGTAAGCCGGATTAAAGAAGCAAAAGAAAGAGGAGTTCCTTTAAAGAATATTGCGGTACTTTACCGTACCAATATGGGACCAAGGAGGCTGATATATAAACTCAGAGAGTATAATATCGCGTACAATATACGAGATGCTCTGCCTGACATTTTCTCGCATCCTGTAGTGGAAAGTGTTGTGAATTATATAGCATTTGCACTTGGGGATAACAGAAGAAGTCTCTTCCTCACATTTATGAATAAACCTGTCAGATATATAAGCCGTGCTATGCTTACATCGGATACTGTCGATAAGGACGATCTTA
>JAFZXD010000172.1 GCA_017616955.1 Eubacterium sp.
GAAACATTTTACAAGAAGACATATAAGCAGAATAAGCTTATGGCTAGAATTGTTTTGAATTCAGTTCTTCATGAAGACGGTAAGCTGATATCGGGATTTGCAACCAAGGATATATTTGATGAATATGGTTGCAGCTCCATGGATACGGATGGAATAGTAGAGCAGCTGAGACTCACAGACGGTGTTGAGGTTGCGGCATTTGCTTATCAGCTTAAACCGGGTGAGCTCAAGTTCAGTCTTCGTGCCAAGTCTTATGTGGATGTAAATGTCATCGCAAATACATTCGGTGGCGGCGGTCATGTTAGGGCTGCAGGATTTACAACTACAGAAAGCTTCGAGAGTGCACTTGCAAAGGTTATCGAACTGGCTAAGAAACAATTATGAGGTATAAATGTATAACGGAATAGTAAATGTATATAAAGAGCAGGGCTTCACATCGCATGATGTCGTTGCTAAGCTTCGAGGTGTATTTGGACAGAAAAAGATAGGACACACGGGAACGCTTGATCCGATGGCGGAGGGCGTCCTTATCGTATGTCTCGGACAGGCAACAAAGCTATCCGATATGATACTGACCAGCAGAAAGAGCTATATAGCGACGATGAAGCTGGGAATGGTAACAACTACCGATGATACAACCGGAGATATAAAGGAAAGCTGCGATGAAGCAAAGCTTGAAGAACTGTTTTCGGATATAGATATACTTAAGAAGAATATATTGGAACTTCTGGATTCATTTCTCGGAAAATCAATGCAGATCCCTCCGATGTATTCAGCTATAAAGGTAAACGGAAAAAAACTATATGAGTACGCAAGAGCCGGAATAGAGATAGAACGTGAACCGAGGCCAGTCGAGATATTCAGACTTGATCTGAAAGAGATAAATGCCGAGACACATGAAATCAGCTTTGCGGTGGAGTGCTCAAAGGGAACATATATCAGAAGTCTTATCCGTGATATGGGAGAACGCATCGGAACAGGTGCTGCCATGTCAATGCTTATCCGTGATGAAGTAAATGGAATCAAAGCGGAGGACGGATATAAGATATCAGACCTTCAGTCAATGAAGGAAGAAGGAAGACTCGGTGATGCAGTACTTCCTATGGATGAACTGCTGAAGAATTCTCCTGCAGTTAAGATTAAAGAGAGCGGATTGAAGCTCCTATCAAACGGCAACAGACTCAGAGGAGAGAATCTCAAATGTACTGAGTCCGGAGATGATGCGATAAGTCGTTTGAAGAGCGCGGAATTCTTCAGAGTATATGTAGAGGATGAACTAAAGGCGCTATACGCATATGACAGTTCATCGGATGATTACAAAGTTTATAAAATGCTAAACGTATAGGTTTTAGATATGACATATAATTCGGCAATAACTATAGGTAAGTTCGATGGTTTTCATTTGGGACATCAGATACTTTTGCAGGACATCTCAGACAGAGCAGAGAGTGATGGGTTAAAGGCAGTCTGCTGCAAACTGAGATTCCCGGGAAGTAACATTATGTCAACCGGAGAAGATGCGGATTTTTTAAAAAATAATTTTCCTAATATAGATAGAATTGAATATATAGATTTTACACCTGAATTTGCAGCAATGAGTCCTGAGGAATTCGTGAAAGAATACCTGATCAACAAGCTCTCTGCAGCTTACGTAGTTGTAGGTACAGACTTCAGATTCGGAAAGAACAGAAGCGGAGATACCGAAACACTTAAAAATCTTGGAGAAAAATATGGATTTAAAGTAAGGGTATGTGATAAACTTCAAGTTGATGGTTCCGTGGACAGTTCAAGCAGAGTAAGAGAGAATCTTGAAAAAGGTGACATGGAAACAGTCGAGAAGCTTCTTGGATACAGCTACAAACTTGACGGAAAGGTAGCATCCGGAAAGAAACTCGGTAGAACACTCGGTTTTCCGACTATAAACCTTGAGATAGGACAGGACAAACTTCTTCCTGCATACGGAGTATATGCAAGCATCGTTAAGATTGGAAAGAAAACCGATAACGAAACCGATACATCTGAAGGCAGTCAGAATGATGGAAGAAGGGTGTATAAAGGTATCACCAATATAGGAATCCGCCCGTCGATAGACGATGGAGACAAGCCAACCGTAGAAACCTTCATATATGACTTTAACGAAGATATCTATGGCTCAGATGTCACAGTAATCCCTGTACACTACATCAGACAGGAACAGGCATTTGGCAGTCTTGATGAGCTCATCGAACAGATCAATAAAGACATTGATACTGCTCGTAAGTTTACATAACATTCCAGCACCAGTAGCTCAGTGGATAGAGCAATGGCCTCCGGAGCCATGTGCGTGGGTTCGATTCCCGTCTGGTGCAGTACTCTATATATTTTATAATGTGTTACACGGAGGTTAACATGGCTAAGAAACGTAACAGACAGAAAGAGTTAAAACTCAGAAAATTACTTATAGTAGTATGGCTTTTATTCATCATACTTTTAGGTGCATTTGGCTTTTACTTATATACAAGAAAGGATACGGTTAAGGACGATCTTACATTTACTACAAGATTCTCATATCAGACTAATGCGAATCCTGATATAAACGCTTTGATCATCACATATCTCAGTGCTATGGCATCAAGTGATCAGGGAATCCTTCAGTCATGTGTAACAGATCCGGCACAGTTCAATGATATGACTAATATCCAGAGTCAGTCCAAGATTATTACACGATATGGTAATATAAACTGCTACACAGTTCCGGGACCTGATGATAACTCAACTATAGTATATGCGGTATCGAACATTTCAATATACGGAATAGAATCAACACC
>JAFZXD010000173.1 GCA_017616955.1 Eubacterium sp.
CGGAGGAAATGCTATGAGAAGGGCAACATTAACAAATCAACCAGCGAAAAAGAGTTTTCAGATCAGGAAGCTCTTTTTTATTGCAACAAAAATATGCAAGGAGATTTTCAACCATGAATGATGACAAAAAAATAACTGTCCCGCGTGCTGCTGCAACAGCTGATGAAGGACAGTCAAATGTAACTAACACCGTCAGTATAACGGAGGAACCCCCAAACCGCAACAGGAAAGTGAAGGGGCCATCCCGCATGATATCCGAAGCGATAATCTGCAGCGGTCGGTTCCTGAAGCTTTCCGACAAGGCGAAGGTGCTGTATATGTACCTCATGGTCAGAACTGATGATGAGGGTGCGGTTGAAGCATATCCCGCCAGAATTCTCATTGGAGCCGGTCAGGAAGTGCTAGAGGAACTTATCGGCAAAAGATTTGTGATAAGGCTTAATGAAGACGATGTAGTATTGGTCAAGGATTTCTTTGAGCAAAATACGCTCAGGTCAGACAGGACAAAGCCTTCAAGGTTCCACAATCTGATCGCGGACAGTTGTCCGCAAACTGCGGCGGATTGTCAGCCTAATATAAATCAATCTAATCCAATTAAACCAAATATAAGAGAAGTTAATACAACTCAATCCAAATCAGTCCAAGAAGAAACAGACGGCTTGGCTGAAGAAGAGGATGACTACCATGTGTACAATCCTAAGGAAGAGTATGTAATCCCTTATGTTATGGACAGATTTGGTTATAAGCATGGTCTTAGTGAAGGAGATGTAAGACATCTTGTTGAGCTGGCAGATATGCTTGAGAGTGTTTCGCGAGAGACAGATCACGATCCGGACGGCTCAGGTTATGAGTGGATGCAGGAGTATCTTGCTATCAAATTCAGAACGCTGGAGCACGAGATATCCGTGAAGGAAATAAGGAACAAATACTCATATCTCAAGGCCATGATCGATAACGATCTTCGAGGCGAGGGAAAGATTCCTGAAGTCTATAATGACACCAGAAAAGCAGGATAAAAGCAAAGGCCTTTTTAGAAGGCTCGGGGGATATGCAGTTCTATCTCCCGGGTCTTCTGCTTTACTCCTGAAACATTCCCATACAATTGTCCTAATTAGTAGCAGGCTACGCTTTTTGATATCAAAAAGCACATTTCAGGGAGATCCCTGAGACCCCTAATGCGCCCTGACCGGGCGCTATTTTTATGAAAACACGAGGTAAGTAAATCTATGAGCAGAAGAAACAAAGCCGTCGTCATCCGCTTCACCGAAGATGAATGGCGGTCACTAAATGACAAGGTGAAGAAGGCAAAAATGCCAAGAGAGAAGTTCTGCAGAGCGGTACTTCTCGGAGCCAAGATCAATGCTCCCCCGGATGCGGATTATGTGTCACTGATCTTCGAGGTCAGGCGTGTCGGAAGTAATCTCAATCAAATGGTCAAGAAGCTCAATGTACTGGGAATTGTCCACGCACCTGAACTTGAAAGAAACCAGAATGAGATCCATGAGGTCTGTGACATGCTGTGCGATACCTTCAAGAAGGTGGTGAAGTGATATGGCAGTAACGAATATGTGGGCAGTAAAAGGAAGCGTATCCTCAGTCGTTAAGTATATCGAGAACCCGGAGAAGACAACCCAGAGAGATATGCAACAGGTAATGTCATATATCACGGATGCGGATAAGACTGAGCAGATGATGTATGTAACAGGGATTAACTGTGAACCGGAGATCGCAGCGAAGCAGTTCACCCAGACTAAGCAGCTCTGGGGAAAGGAAGGCGGCCGCGTAGCATATCACGGTTATCAGTCTTTCCGTGAGGGAGAAGTCGATGCAGATACCGCCCATAAGATCGGGGTAGAGCTCGCGCAGCGTTTGTGGGGCGACAGATTTGAGGTGGTTGTAGCGACACATCTTAATACCGGACACTTCCATAATCACTTCTGTTTAAACTCTGTATCGTTCCGAGATGGATATAAGTATCGCGACACTAAAGAAGACATCCGGCGCATGAGAGATACTTCTGACGCGATCTGTAGGCGTTATGGATTGTCTATCGAAGACAGACCCAGGATTGATCAGGACAAGCGCAGGAACTATCGTGAACTTAAAGATGAAAGAGAGTTCAGAACGACACTTAGAAATAAGGTTAGAGCTGATATTGATGCTGCAATATCATGCAGTCTGACATTGAAAGAGTTCGGGAAGGTCATGCGTGATATGGGTTATAAGTTCATTCTTGAAGGCGAAACTGGAAAAGAACTCAAATATCCAAAGCTGGTGATTCCTGGTTCTGATATATGTGTCAGACTTAAGTCTTTAGGTCCCGGTTATGATGTTGATGATTATCACGAAAGGATCATCAGGAACTCCTGGGAATCTGCAAGACAGAACGACCCGTTTGTAAATCTTGAAGATCTTAAGACACAGGCGACACTGAATAGGTATAACTCGCGTCTTAACAGAGCGGGATTTCGTGTCGTGATCACATATCACTGTTTGCAGCTTAGATCATGCAAGTATAAGCGTAAGTACCGTGAATACTCTCCCCAGTTGATAAAGGATATCCGAAAGCTGGAACGATTGGGTCAGCTTCAGTCATTCAGCAGAAAGTATAGGCTTGATACGCCACAGCAGGTAGAAAATCTGAAAGAGGCTCTTCGAAAAAGGATATCCGATATCGCTAAGGATAGAGACGAAGACCGCAAACAACAACGTCTCTATGAAAGGAAAGGCATGACGGGCTATGCAAATTACTATAGACTTTCGGCTCAGGAGAAGACTAAGCAGATGCGACCGCTCTATCAGGAGCTCCGCATGTGCGAGGAAATCTTACAGGCGGAACCTGGAATCCGGGCAATGACATTAGGTCTTGTTAAACAACGTGTTGACGAAGAAAGCAGAAGACAATACAGGAGTGATTTGGGGAAGACTCAGAGAAAAAGATCTGGTTGGTCAAGATAACAATCAGGGGGAATCCGTCGCGGATTCTCCCTGTATTTATCTCAAAGGAAATAGTATTGTTGCTTTTGTAAATGTGATAATTACAAAAATGCAGCCTTATAATATAATTAAGAAGAACATACTTCAGTATGTGATGACAATGATTCAGATAGGTTTCATATATGATAAATGGTGAGTTGCTTGAGTTCAGGAAATCGCTTGATACGGCATTCGTAGATAGGATGACGGACTCTAATCTTGCGCTGAAGCCTAGATTCCTGTCCAATAACCATCTCGAGGGGCAGAAAGTGCTTTCCGTCATTGATGACGAGCTTTCAGCTTGTGATGAATTCTCAATCAGTGTAGCTTTTATAACCAAAGGTGGCATAACTCCGCTTCTTCAAACTCTAAGAGAATTGGAAAGAAGAGGGGTAAAGGGCCGAATCCTGACCACAGATTATCTTATGTTCAGTGAGCCTGAAGCGCTTAAGAAGCTTTCTATGTTCTCAAATATAGAATTAAAAATGTATCGTGTTCAGAACGGCCCCGGATTCCATACAAAAGGTTACCTCTTTAAGGATAAAGATTTTTATAAGATTATTGTTGGCAGTTCTAACATGACGCTGAGCGCATTAACCGTTAATCATGAGTGGAATACAAGAATTGTTTCTACCAGCGACGGAGAAATGGCTTATGAGATATTGAATGAGTTCGAGTCTTTATGGAATAGCAAGAACAGTCTTTCGTTCGAATCTTTCTATGAAGACTACAAAACTAAGTATGAAGTAATTGCCAAGCAGCGCGAAGTTGCAGCACAGGAACAGGTTGTTCCGCTTGATGTTGCCCGCCTGGAACCCAATACGATGCAGGTTGGCTTTATAAACCGTCTTAAGGAACTTATCGAA
Organism: Eubacterium sp.; assembly: GCA_017616955.1. Lineage (GTDB taxonomy): Bacteria > Bacillota > Clostridia > Lachnospirales > Lachnospiraceae > Eubacterium_Q. The sequence goes on from JAFZXD010000173.1 coordinate 3,843, forward strand.
TCAGGTGCCGATAAAGCACTTTTAATTTCTGCAACCGGTACGGGAAAAACATATGCATCAGCATTTGGTATTAGAGATGCCATTAGGCCTACAGGTAAAGTTCTCTTTGTGGTTCATCGTAAAGAAATCTTAAGGCAAGCTCGTGAATCATACAAAAAGGTTTTTGGAAGTAGCATTAAGATGGCAATGCTTACCGGCGATGATAAAGACTATGAAGAGATCACTCAGGCGGATTTTGTTTTCGCTATGGTAAACATGATCAGTAAGCCGGAAGTTTATGAACGTTTCTCCAAAGATGAATTCGAAGTAATAACAATAGACGAAGCTCATCACAGCACAGCGGGAAGCTATCAAAAGATTATAGATTACTTCAATCCCAGGTTCTTGTTGGGTATGACAGCGACTCCTGAAAGAACTGATAAGTTCAACGTGTTTGAGCTATTCGACTATAACATTGCCTATGAGATCAGGTTGCAGCAGGCAATGGAAGAGGATTTATTATGCCCTTTCCACTATTTTGGAATTACAGATCTTGAGGTTGATGGAGAAACTATTGATGAGGATACGGGTCTTCGCAATTTCCGATATCTTGTAAGTGATCAGCGAGTCGACTATGTAATAGAACAGGCAAATTACTACGGTTATTCCGGAAAGAGAGTCAGAGGTTTGATCTTTTGCTCGTCTGTACAGGAAGCGAAAGAACTTTCCGTGAAATTTAATGAACGTGGCCTTAGAACTTTGGCATTATCTGGCGATGATACTCCTGACGAAAGAGAAGAAGCAATCGAGAGATTAGCTGATGACGGACGTGTAGATAATCTTGATTACATACTGACTGTAAACATTTTTAACGAAGGTGTTGATATACCTGAAATTAATCAGATCATCATGCTCAGGCCGACCGAGAGTGCCATTGTATTTGTTCAGCAGTTAGGCCGTGGTCTTCGTAAGAGAATCGGGAAAGAATACACCGTCATAATCGACTGTATTGCGAACTATAAGAACAACTTCCTCATTCCGATCGCTCTGTCAGGTGATAGGAGTTACAACAAAGATAATGTCAGAAGATACTTGATGGAAGGCAACCGGGTTATTCCTGGTTCCTCTACAATTCACTTCGACGAGATCTCTAGGAAGAGGATATTCTCGGCTATAGATGTCGCTAATTTCAGCGACATAAAGCTGATCAAACAAAATTATAAGAATCTGAAAGATAAGCTTGGAAAGATACCATCTCTTCTTGATTTCGATCGATATGGCGAGATGGATGTTCTTAGAATCTTTGATAACAATTCTCTGGGATCTTACTACAAGTTCCTCGTAAAGTACGAACCAGATTATACTGTCAGACTCTCTGCAGCACAGGAGAAAATAGTAGAGTTTGTTTCCCGCAAGATTGCTAACGGAAAGCGAATTCATGAGATTGAATTACTTGCTCTGATGCTTACAGAGAAGACAGGTCTTATGGGAAAGCTTAGCAACAGACTACAAGTAGACTATATGATCGAAATGGAAAAGAACACGTACGATAACGTCGTTAACGTTATGACAAACGAGTTCCCATCCGGTTCTGGTAAAGCATCGTATAAAGAATGTGTCTTCCTTGAATGCGATGGAAGAGATTATAGTTTATCTTCTCGATTTATGAAGATGCTCAAAGATGATTCTTTCTATCAGATATTGCAGGAACTTATAGAGTTTGCAAGATATCGTTATGAGAGAGATTACAAAGCTCGTTATCAGGATACAGACTTTGTTCTATATCAG
>JAFZXD010000174.1 GCA_017616955.1 Eubacterium sp.
GGAAGGGAAAGGAGAATATATCTGTTGTTTTGGACAGTACAGTTGAGGACCTGAAAGGTGAGAATTCCCTGGAGGCAGTAGTTGTAAAGAATAAAGTGTCCGGAGAATTGACAGAGATACCGATTCAAGGACTTTTTATTGCTATAGGGCAGGAACCGGATAATGGTGCATTTTCCACTGAGGTTCAGCTGGACGATAAGGGGTACATTGCTGCTGACGAAAGCTGTTATACAAAAACTCCGGGTATATTTGTTGCAGGAGACTGCAGAACAAAACAGGTGCGACAGCTCACTACTGCTGCGTCTGACGGGGCTGTTGCAGCTCTTGCAGCCTGCGCGTATATCATGGAGGACTGACCGGTGGTATATACGATAACTTTTAACCCTTCACTGGATTATATAGTTACTGTTGATGATTTCAGACTTGGACTTACCAACAGAACTACGTCTGAACTTATGCTTCCCGGTGGCAAGGGGATAAATGTATCAATAGTCCTCAGTGGTCTTGGAATAGAAACTACGGCTATCTATTTTTCGGCAGGCTTTGTCGGTGATGAGATTACAAGAAGAGTCCGTGATATAGGTATCAGATCAGACGAGATAAGGCTTAAAGATGGGTGTTCAAGAATCAATCTTAAGCTTAAGTCTTATGATGGAACTGAGATAAATGGTGCTGGTCCGGACATTTCAAAAGAATATATCAAAGAGCTTTTCTGTAGAATTGACAGTCTGAAGGAGGGCGATTTTTTGGTGCTTGCCGGAAGTATTCCGCCTTCTGTTCCGAAAACCATATACAGTGATATAATAGCTCGGATTGAAGGACGGGGAATAAAGGTAGTGGTGGATGCTACGGGAACCGTCCTTTTAGAGACTCTCAGATATAAACCGTTTTTGGTTAAACCGAATAACCATGAGCTGGGTGAGATATTTGGTGTAACGCTTGAAACAAGAGAGAGTGTTATTCCTTACGCAAAGAAGCTTCGCAGTATGGGTGCAGAGAACGTAATTGTATCCATGGCAGGTGAAGGAGCGGTCTTTGTTGCTTCGGATGATTCCGAATATATGATGCCTGCACCGGAAGGAAAACTTGTTAACGGAGTCGGAGCAGGAGACTCAATGGTTGCAGGATTTATAGCAGGATATCTCGATGGAGGAAAGTGGGAGGATGCATTTAAAATGGGCGTGAGTGCAGGCTCGGCCAGTGCATTTTCCAAATACCTGGCTACTAAAGAAGAGATTATGAAGGTATATAGTTCATTGTAAGGGGATGATGCAGGGTGTTGTCAGAAGAGAGAAGGGATCTGATTCTTCAGGAAGTAAATGAGAAGAAGAGTGTAACGATAGAAGAACTTCAGGAGTGTATTGGAGTATCGGAGTCAACTATCAGAAGAGATATCATACAGCTCAGTCGGCAGGGGAAACTTGCCAGGGTACATGGTGGAGCGGTTGCTTTGGAGGATGTTCCAAAAGCAACGAAAGCAACTTCTCACGTAAGTGAATCTACGAATATGGAAGAGAAACTCAGGATTGCTTCATTTGCAGCCGGATTGATAAAACCGGGAGATTCTGTCTTTATAGATTCCGGAACTACTACCGAATATTTGACAGAATTTATCGAAGAGCATAAGGCGACTTATGTGACGAATTCCATCCTGAATGCCAGAAAACTGGTTGAGAGAGGTTTTAAAGTTTTTCTCGTGGGTGGAGAGCTGAAAGAGAATACGGAAGTCGTTGTCGGAGCGGATGCTATTCTGAACATTCAGAGATATCATTTTACCAAGGGATTCTTCGGTACCAACGGAGTCGGCAGTAAAGCAGGACTTACGACACCTGATGTTCGTGAAGCACTCGTAAAAAGAGTTGCTATAGAGTGTACCGAACCAGGACAGAGGTATATATTGGCGGACCACGGAAAGTTCGGGCTGATGTCCGCTGTAACCTTTTCGGACTTTGGCGGAGTGGTGCTTCTGACAGAAAAAAAACAGGATAAGCAATATAACGAAATAGCTGATATTTGGGTGGTTGACTAAAAAAGTGATGATGCTTATAATCATGAATAGTGACGTTGTACGTTAACGAACTTATATATCAAAGGAGGACATAAAGATGAAGGTATATTCGGTTTCCGATCCGGAATTTCGCGAATACGGTAAAGTGTTGGAGGGGTATAATGTAAATGAACTCCTTGACGCTATGAAGAAGGTTGAGATGCCTGCTGAGGGAGTTGCTTACGAACCTTGGATCGACAGCCTTGAGGCTTGTGGAGTATTTAAGGATCTTCAGACAAATGCATTCGGTGATATGCCTATCGAGCTTGGAATGTGCTGGGGATACAACAAGGCTCTTAACTGTCTTGAGTATCACAGAAACAGTGAAATCAATATCGGAGCAACTGATTTTGTACTACTTCTTGCAAAGCAGGATAAGATTATAGATGGTGTTCTTGATACAGCTGATGTAGTAGCTTTCCGTGCACCTGCAGGAGCAGTTGTTGAAGTTTACGCTACATCACTTCATTATGCACCTTGCCAGGTTGAAGATGGTGGTTTCAGAGTAGCAGTAGTGCTTCCTAGAAATACAAATACAGATCTTCAGAAGCCGGCTGAGAAGGACTTCGAAGATAAGATGCTTTGGGCAAGAAATAAGTGGCTTCTTGCACATCCTGATTCAGCTGAAGCTAAGCAGGGCGCTTATATCGGATTAAAGGGTGAAAACATCTCTCTGTAAGTAACAGAGGTAATTGTAAAGGTTGCTTAGATTATCAAGACTCGCGAAAGCGAGTCTTGATTGATTTGGGATATATCGGAGGATATTATGTTTAAGATCATGACACCTCGCGAGGCAGTCGACCTGATACAAGACGGTGACTGTATCTGCGTTAATTCATTTCTGGGAATAGAGAATCCCGTAGAAATGCATGAGGCTATATATGAGAAATTCAAGAAGAAAGGTTCGCCATCACATTTGACAATGGTATCCAGTGCAGGTTTTGGTCTCTGGGATGAGAACAAGAATGCCGAAGGCTACATAAGAGACGGCGCAGTAGATAAGCTTATATGCGGACATTTCGGTGCTATGTACAGCACAAAGAAGCTGGTTCTGGAGGATAGATTCGAAGCATACAATCTACCACTTGGCTGTATCTCTCATGCCATCAGAGCACAGGCCGGTGGAATTCCGGGTGCACTCTCAAAGGTTGGACTGGATATATTTGTAGATCCCAGGATGGAAGGTCCGGGAATCAATAAGATTTCCAAGGATGACTCATATGTTAAGCACGTAAAGGTGGATGGTGAGGAATTCCTCTACTATCAGCTTCCTAAGATAAATGTTGCACTTATCAAAGGAACAGCAGCTGACAGAAAGGGAAATATATCCTTTGATGATATGTATATGTCCGGTGATGCACTGTCTATATGCCAGGCTGCAAAGGCTAACGGAGGCAAGGTTATAGTTCAGGTAGATAAGCTTGTCAGAAAGCCTACACGACCTCGTAATGCCATTATTCCGGGCTGTCTTGTGGATGCTATCGTTGTGGTTGAGCAGGAGCCTCTTGGAAGCGGCTACGAAGCTCTGACAGGTAGCTTTGAGATTCCTTCGGGACAGTGGGATATGTGGGTTGAAATCATCGAGAGAATGACCTCAGCCGAGAGACATAACAGTGTTGTTGCCGATATTATAGGAAAACGTGCAACCAAGGAACTTAAAGAAGACGATATAGTTAATATCGGTGTCGGAATTCCTGAGACTGTTTCGAAGTATGCAAAAGAATCGGGAATACTGAACAAGATCACCCTTACGGTCGAATCCGGTGGCGTGGGAGGATTCCCTGCGTCCGGTCCTGTTTTTGGAGCTATGATCGGTGCTGCTTCCGTTTACGATATGGCAAACCAGTTTGATCTGTATGATAACGGTGGTCTTGATATATGCTTTATGGGAGCTATTGAGGTTGATAAGGATGGAAATGTCAACGCTCATAAGGTTCCGGGGGCATTTGCGGGAATAGGAGGATTTGCCAATATAACTGCAAAGACTCATACTGTGGTATTCTGCCTTTCATTCTCAACAAAGGGTCTCTTTGTAGAAGAAAATGATGATAAGATATCTATCGTTCAGGAAGGTAAGATACCAAAATTTGTAGATAAAGTTGAAAGCATAAGTTTCTCGGCTAAGAGAGCATTAAAGAATAAACAGAAGGTTCTCTATGTGACAGAGAGATGTGTATTCCAGCTTACGAAAAAAGGACTTAAACTGATAGAGGTTTATCCTGGAATAGATAAAGAAAGAGATGTTCTGGATCAGCTTCCGTTTTCAGTTGTAGAATAAAAGGAGGAAATAATATGAGTATAAGAATAGGAATTCTCGGATATGGTAATCTGGGACGCGGTGTAGAAAAGGCAGTAAGCGTATGTGACGATATGAGCCTTGTGGGTGTATTTACAAGACGTGATCCAAGTACAGTAAGTATTGATTCAGGTGCTAAAGCATATCATGTAGACGCACTTGAGAATATGAAGGACGATATAGATGTTCTTATCATCTGCGGAGGAAGTGCAACAGACCTTCCTGAGATGACACCTAAGTATGCTGCAATGTATAACGTTATAGATTCATTTGATACACATGCCAATATTCCGGTACATTTTGCAAATGTTGATGCAGCTGCAAAGAATGCTGGAAAGATCGGAATCATCTCATGTGGATGGGATCCGGGTATGTTCTCACTCAGCCGTCTCTATGCACACAGCGTTCTTCCGGGCGGTAAGGATTATACATTCTGGGGCAAGGGTGTAAGCCAGGGACATTCAGATGCTATCAGAAGAATCGAAGGAGTTGTTGATGCAAGACAGTATACAGTTCCTGTTCCTGAAGCACTTGATGCAGTTCGTTCAGGAGAAAATCCTGAGCTTACTACAAGACAGAAGCATACAAGAGTTTGCTATGTAGTAGCTGAAGAAGGTGCTGATAAAGCTCGCATAGAAAAAGAGATCGTAACTATGCCGAACTACTTCGCTGATTATGATACAACAGTAAACTTTATCTCAGCAGAAGAGATGAAGAGAGATCACAGCGGACTTCCACACGGTGGATCTGTTATCTATTCCGGAACAACAGATAACGGTAAAAAGAAACATGTTATAGAGTATAGCCTGAAGCTGGATTCAAATCCTGAATTCACAGGTTCTGTACTTACTGCATATGCAAGAGCTGCTTACAGAATGAATCAGAACGGAGATAACGGAGCGAAGACAGTATTCGATATCGCACCTGCACTTCTTTCACCACTTAGCGGAGATGAGATCAGAGCTCATATGCTGTAAAAAGTTGCTATTTATAGTGTAAGATATTTCAAAAAAATGCCTGCACATATCAAAATGTGCAGGCGTTTTTGTATATAAAATGTTTTATTCCAAATAATTTTCTTAACGTGTTATCCATAAAGTCTCTTCACACTGGTAAACTTCCGGATCGTTAGGATTGAATCTTTTTCCTATCTCATTATCTTTCTGCATCTTGCCGAACGTCTTTCCAAATGCGAACAGACCTCCGAATACAGCGCCGATTATCAGAGAAAATATGAAAACACCAAATGTAGTTTGAAACATAATCATACCTCTATCGTTTATTTGTATAATCGTTTATTCCTTGATTTATCTGTTGTTTTAGTTTGTATTCCTTGTAGTTGCCGATACCGCTTATAAATGACAGTATTCCCGCCGGAACAAGTACGAACAGTGGGACAAGAAGTGCTATGTCCTTATGTGTATGAAGTCCGATCAAACAAGCTATAAATTCTATCACAGTAAAGATAGTTATATATTTTATAAGATTTGTAAGGTATTTCGGTTTAACGTCTTCCACACTGACAGGAAGATTACCGGTAACTCTTCCGGTCTGGCCGTTTACAAGAACGGTATATGTTTCCTTTCCGGCTTTAAGTGTTACAAAATATACCGGAAGAAATACATATTCTATATTATCCATTGTGACTTCACGTTCGTTGTCAGTAACGTTTTGCTGACCTATCTCATAACTTCTGTTGGGATAGTAGCAGTACATCGCATAATTGGAGTCACCGTTTTTGCCCGGACCGTCTTTTCTCATGTTTTCTGCAAATGAATCGACAAGTGTTTTGGTCATGAACGCATCAAATCTCTTTTCTGCATTTCTTAGACCCTGAGCTTCTGTCATATCAAACTTGTCTGCATAGAATCCTTTAAGATGGTCTACAGTAAAATCTTCAAGCATTTTAAAATCGTATGGCTCGAGGTTGGCTGTCATCTCATCGTTAAGGTTGAGAGCAGCATCGATAGGTACACGCTCGAACTTGCTGGATGCATCCTTGATATAAGGATTAGCTTTGCTTCCCAATGAGTCCGGCTTGAATACCATACGTTTTCTTATGGTACCGGTGTATAACCAGTTCGGGATATATATACCACGGATATCCGATACGTCCATATTCTCAACAAGAGGTGATATATATATTTTACGATTTTTATCCAGGTATTCTTTTTTTATTCGATCAAATGCCTGTTCCTTTGACAACTTGAAAGGAAGAATCTTATCAGGCTTTCGTTCGTTTGAAACTTTATCGAAAGTAATAGTAGGATTGCCGCAGAAACCACATTCTTTGGACGACTGTTCACCGTGAAGAAGAAGTATGGCACCACAGGATGAACAGATATATCTGTCCAGTTTAACAGTTTCCTCATCAGAAAGTTCTTCTTCCTTATTCTCGTTCTCTTCGAGGCTGTTTATGAATTCTTTGGCAGCCTTTTTATCGAAGTCTTTGCCTCCGATATTTGAAGATTTATACAGCCAGTCCATGGAATCTTCTTTTTTCTCATGTGGCTGAGCTTTAAGAGAAAGAGTCGGTTTATCTGAACTATCCGAAGTAGCATCAGAAGGAACTTCCGAAGAAACGTCGGAACTGGTATCAGAAAAAATATCCTCCGCCGGCGCACCATTGGCAGCAAAAGGATCTATATCCAAACTAAGCCCTTCTCGTTCAAGGTCGTGTTCAGTTTCCTCTTTAATTGTCATTCCCTCACGATCCATTTCATTGTCCCTTTCTGCAAATAGGAAACTATGTCCTACAGAAAAATATTATACATATAAATGACAAAATATTCTACTTATTTTTGATATTTCCACTCAAACTATTCCGTGCTATACTGTGATGAGTAGTCCGAATTTTACCGGGATATTTATTTGCAGTGAGGTAACAGAATGGGAAATGAGGGAAAGCCGATATACATCATAGGACATAAGAATCCTGATACGGATTCCATAGCTTCGTCTATAGCCTATGAGTATTTGAAAAAACAGATAGATGGTGAGAAGAATTACGTTGCGGCAAGGTGTGGAAATGTCAGCAGCGAGACTCAATATGTTCTGGATCGTTTTGAATTTAAAGCACCAAGATTTATAGGTGATGTAAGAACTCAGGTAAGAGATATGGAGAGACGTAATCTGGCGGGAGTCAGTGAGGAAATGTCTCTGAGAGATGCCTGGAATATAATGAAAAGTAACAGCGTAGTAACAGTATGTGTAACCGAAGACAGTATGCTTAAGGGACTTATCACTACGGGTGATATCATGGAATCATACATGGGAGCCTCCGGTGACTATACTATGGCTGAGGCCAGAACCAGCTACGTGAATATAGTAGATACTTTGGATGGAATGCTCCTTGTCGGAGACCTGAATGACGTACTTACCGAGGGTAAGATTTTGATAGCGGCAGGTACTCCTGACGTTATGGAAGAATATATCAAGCCACACGATGTTGTCATACTTGGTGACAGATATGAATCACAGCTTTGTGCTATTGAGATGGATGCCGACTGCATAATCGTTTGTGCGGGATCCAAGGTCACACAAAGCATTCAGAAACTTGCGGAGGAAAAAAACTGCAAGATCATCGTAACACCTTATGATACATTTACCGTTGCCCGTCTCATATATCAGAGTATGCCTATCAGACATTTTATGAGAAATAAGGATCTGGTTACATTTAAGCAGGATGAATATATAGAAGACGTTGCGCCTATCATGGCATCGACACGCCACAGATACTTCCCTGTTGTTGATGCGGCAGGCAGATATAAGGGAATGGTTAGCCGTCGTAACTTCCTGGGTGCAAAGAAGAAGAAACTGATCTTAGTGGATCATAATGAGAAGAGTCAGGCTGTA
>JAFZXD010000175.1 GCA_017616955.1 Eubacterium sp.
GAGACAATCTCCAGTATGCAGGCAGGACTTGTTTATGGCCAGATAGGTCAGACAGAATACATTATTAAAAAGGTTAAGGAAGAGACCGGCTTGGAGAATCTCAAAGTTGTTGCTACCGGGGGATTAGGAAGCATCATCAGCGAAGAGACCGACATGATTGAGGTATACGATCGTAATCTTACAATGCACGGACTCAGACTTATATACGAGAAAAATAAAAAGTAGGAGCGTTAGTTTTGAAGAAATCGGAGAAAACATTTAAGATTATAGCATTGGTTTTGGCTATCATCTGTGCACTCTTGGTAGTGGTTATCATCTCATCGGGAGTTGCGGTTATGCAGTATAAGGCACAGTTTCCCAAGGTGACAATGAAGTCAGGTGTTACAGTACACGAGGGCGATACAATCACTTTGGATGATATAGCGGTTGTCAGTGAGAATAAGAAGGGTTATCTTCTTGGTGCTGAATGGGTAGAGGGCAGCGTAGATGTGGAAAAGCCCAATACCGCAGGACTTGGACCCGATGATGATTCCAGACACAGCATTACCGTTTCTGAAGGTACCGGACAGCTCAAGGTATATATTACCGTGTGGGGCAAAAACCACGAGTCCGTATCCGGCGAGACTATAGTCAATGTAGTCGAGTAAAGATTTTTACCTGTTATGAACATTGGAAATGTAACACTTAAAAACGAATATATATTAGCACCTATGGCGGGCTTCACCGACGAACCCTTCAGACTTATCTGTTCCAAGATGGGAGCCGGAATGGTATGTATGGAGATGATATCCGCCATGGCTATAACATATAAGAATGTTAAAACATTCGAGATGCTTCGCATTCATCCAGAAGAAAGCATCGTATCTCTCCAGCTCTTTGGACACGATCCCCAGATAATGGCCGAGGCCACAAAAATGATAGAAGAATACCCCTATGATATCCTTGATATCAATATGGGTTGCCCTGTAAAAAAAATTGTTGATAACGGCGAGGGCAGTGCTCTTATGCGTGATCCCGTTTTGGCAGGCAAGATTATAGAAGCAGTGGTAAAAGCTTCCGCCAAGCCCGTTACGATTAAGATAAGATCAGGTTTTGATGAAGAACATATCAATGCCGTAGAGATGGCTCATGTAGCATACGAGAGCGGTGCAAAAGCAGTCGCAGTACACGGGAGAACAAGAGGCCAGTTTTACGAAGGAACAGCCGATTGGGAAATCATAAAAAAAGTAAAAGACAGCGTGAGTATTCCGGTTATCGGAAGCGGAGATGTAAGCAGTATTGATACAGCCAATGCTATGAAAGCGGAAACCGGCGCTGACGGCATAATGATAGGAAGAGCCGCAAGAGGCAATCCCTGGATATTTAAAAGCCTTGCGGAGGGTAAGGAATATAAGCCTACAAGAACTGAAATATGCGAGATGATACTCAATCATTTGGACTTACTCGTTATAGCCAAGGATGAGTACAGAGCACTTCGCGAGATGCGCTCCCACGCAGCGTTTTACACTGCAGGTATGCCTAACAGTGCGTCTTTTAGAAGAGAGATTAATCAGACTCAGACAATGGATGAATTCGTCAACAAAGTAATGGAGATAAAAGACTGATTACTGCAGGTTGACACATTTTACAATGTTAGAGTATAATATGAATTTGCAGTAGTTTGAGCAATGCTCAATAATGAAAAGGAGATATGTCATGGCAGAAGAAAAGAAGAACCTGTTGACCAGAGAAGGTCTCGAAGGATATGAGCAGGAATTACATTATTTAAAGATTACCAAGCGTGAAGAGATTGCTCAGAAGTTAAAAGAAGCAAGAGCACAGGGCGACTTGTCCGAGAACGCAGAATATGATGCTGCCAAGGACGAACAGAGAAACGTCGAGGCAAGAATCGAAGAACTCGAAAAACTCTTAAAGAACGTAGAAGTCGTTGACGATGACGGAACAGATGACAAGAAGGTCAAGTTCGGTTCAGTCGTTAAGATCCTTGATAAAGAATTAAAAGAAGAACTTACATACAGAATAGTTGGTGCATCTGAAGCAAAGTGCTTAGAGGGAAGTATCTCTGACGAGTCTCCTCTCGGTCGTGCTTTGATCGGTGCCAAGAAGGGCGAGACCATTTCGGTTGAAGCTCCTTGCGGAACACTCAAGTACAAGGTTATCGAAATCGTAAAGGATAACAAGGGTTCTAAGAAGTAATTAACGGAACTCACAACACGGATTAAACTAATTGTAATCGTATTGAGTGTAATACGATTACAATTTTTGTAAGGAGAAAAAAATTGGGCAATAACAATCAGAATTCTAATGAGAATCAGGCATCACAGGATATCAATCAGCTTTTGAAGGTTCGCCGCGAGAAGCTCGCTGCACTTCAGGAAGCAGGCAAGGATCCTTTTGTCATTACAAAATACAATCAGACTCATCACTCTACAGATTGTAAGAGCGAATATGAGGCACTCGAGGCTAAGCTTCTTGCAGGAAGATCAGAAGTTAATACTGACGGTATGGACGAAGAAGCAGCTAAGGAAGCTAAGAAGAACGATTACAACGAGAGACGTGAGATAATGGATGGTAATCCTATTCACGTAAGCATCGCAGGTCGTATGATGTCTAAGCGTGTTATGGGTAAGGCTTCATTCGCCAATGTTCAGGATAAGCTTGGAAACATTCAGGTATATGTAGCACGTGATGCAATCGGTGAAGAATCATACGCAGATTTCAAGAAGTATGATGTAGGTGATATCGTTGGTATCGAGGGATATGTATTCCGTACGATGATGGGTGAAATTTCCATCCATGCTGAGAAGGTTACACTCCTAACCAAGTCACTTCAGATTCTTCCTGAGAAGTACCATGGCTTAACAAATACAGATATCAGATATCGTCAGAGATATGTAGACCTCATCATGAATGAGGAAGCTAAGGATACATTCATCAAGAGATCAAAGATCATCAGCTCAATTCGTCGTTACCTTGACGACCAGGGCTTCATGGAAGTTGAGACACCCATGCTTGTTGCTAATCCCGGCGGTGCAGCTGCAAGACCTTTTGAGACTCACTTCAATGCACTTGATGAGGACTTAAAGCTTCGTATATCTCTTGAACTTTACTTAA
>JAFZXD010000176.1 GCA_017616955.1 Eubacterium sp.
TTTTCGAAGGCAAATATGAATTTCTTACATGTCTTGTGGAATAGTGAATGATCATGCTCAATATAAGCGAAAATCGGAGAGTGTCAAAACAAAAAAAGCAACAAAATACGCCGTCGTGATTCTTTGCATCCGGACTATTTTTTTAAAAATTCATAAATGCTAAGCTTGGTACATCTCACGAGAAAGGAGTAAAAATTTTGAAAAATTTCCGAATAGGTATATGCAGCTCTGATACAGATTACAGTGTCGGACTTATGGACTATATTAATGCAGACAAATCACTGGGGATTAATGCAGTTATGTTTTCAAGCATGAATGCTCTGAGGGAATATCTGGAGATAGAGGACATGGATCTGGTACTGACAGATGATATTTCTGAGTGTTCTGTATCGCAGAAAGAATTGAGTTACTGCGGTGTAAGGGTGGCAGAGCTTACAGATTATCAGATGGTGGGATCACGAGACAGTACCTTAGTAGGAGAAGCTTGCATTTATAAATATCAACCCGTGAGTGTCATATGTAAGCTTATAAAGAAAGATCTTCTCACCGGCACCGACAGCAGTCGAAGGGTTGTCGAGTGTTTAGGAGTATATTCGCCTTTGGGTCGTTGCGGCAAGACACGGCTGGCAAAAACCCTGGCCGGATATGATGAGGTGAGAGGCGGACTTTACATAGAAATGGAGGATTGTAGTCAGAATATGAGTGGACTGTATAGCAATATTCTCTATTTGTTAAAGAGTAGATCACCGGAGCTTGAGGAGAGTGTCAACGCTGAAATTATTACAGATTCAGGTATTGGAAACCTCTATCTGTCGGGAACGTATGTAGATACGCGAGATGTTACAAAAGAAGATATGAAGATGTTACTTGACACAATTCTCAAGACCGGGCGATTCACCAGTATAGTCTGCGACATAGGAGGAGCGGCATTTAATGATCTGTCGATCCTTGATGTTTTCGATCATATATATATGCCGGTACTGGATGATCCGATATCAACAAACAAACTGGAAATATTTATGAAGTACATGAAGGACACAGGAAATGCCAATATTCTCAGAAAGATAAATACGGTTCATGTGCCGGATGCCGAGGCGTTCAGCAATGAACTGATAAGAGCGGTGTGGAGACTTAGGAGCGGAGATGAAGAATGGAGCTGAATATAAAACAGAAGATTAAGGAAAATGTCATGGCAGGGATAAACCTCAGCGGTGAGATAAATGATGAAGATGTCATGACAGTTATTGACAAATGTATTCTGGCCGAATTCAAGGATTCATATGTTCCGCTGAAAGAACGGATAAATCTGAGGAATGAGATATTCAATTCTATAAGGAAGATGGATATCCTTTCGGAATTTCTGGAAGACGACGAGATAACAGAAATCATGATAAACGGACCGATGGATATTTTCTATGAAAAAGCAGGTAGATTGTATAAGTCAGATAAATCCTTCGAAAGTACCGAAAGGCTGATGACAGTTATTCAACAGATTGTTGGAGAAGCCAACAGAATGGTAAATGAATCAAATCCCATAGTAGATTCGATTCTTAAGGATGGTTCAAGAGTAAACATCGTTTTGAAAGGGGTATCCGTAGATGGTTCTGCGGTAACTATCCGTAAGTTTCCCAAAGAAACTATGAATATGGAAAAGCTGATAGCACTGGAGTCCCTGGATGAAAAAGTTGCGGAGTTTTTGGGAATGCTGGTGGCATCCGGGTACAACATTTTTATAAGTGGAGGAACCGGCGCCGGAAAGACAACATTTCTAAGTGCACTGACACAGTACATACCGGAGGGTGAGAGGGTTGTTACTATAGAAGACAGTGCGGAACTCAAAGTAAACGGAGTAAAAAATCTGGTAAGACTTGAAGCAAGAAATGCCAATGTTGAAGGAAAAAACATGATAACCATACGTGATCTCATTAAATGTAGTCTGAGAATGAGACCATCCCAAATCATAGTCGGTGAGGTGAGAGATGCAGCAGCTATAGATATGCTGCAGGCTATGAATACGGGACATGACGGAAGTCTCTCGACGGGACATGCAAACTCCGGACATGAAATGCTTATGAGACTTGAGGCGATGGTTCTTATGGGAGCGGACCTTCCTTTAAAGGCAGTTCGACAACAGATAGCATCAGCGATAGATATTGTGGTTCATTTGGGAAGATTAAGGGACAGATCAAGGAGAGTTTTGGAAATCAGAGAGGTGATAGGAATGGAAAATGAAGAGATCGTAACAAAGGAATTGTTTAGATTCGTTGAGACCGGCTCGGATAAATCAAGAATTCATGGTGAGCTGCAAAAAATTAATGATCTGATGAATGTTGGGAAGCTCATGAATGCGGGTTATTTCGAGGTCTATAGGGAGAAGTATGTTTAAGAAGTTTCATAGGGATCATCTTGTGGGTATTCTTTGGGCACTGATTCTGACAATAGGCGTCGCATACATCTTCTACAATTCGGTATTTGGAATTCCTGTAGGAATTGGAGTTGGAATATATGGATACAGAGCAGAAATGAAAAGGGCTGCAGTCCGTAAGGAGCGAAAGATTCTCGATCAGTTTAAGAACATGATCATAGCCATGCAGAGTGCATTGGAAGCGGGAAACTCTATGGAGAATGCGCTTATGTCTGCAGGACGAGATTTGAAAAAAATGTATTCGGAAGATTCTGAGATGCTGGTTCAGATAAGGTTGGTAGAGAAGAAACTAAGACTGAATGTGCCATTTGAAAAAGCTTTAAATGAAATGGCTGACAATATCGAATATGAAGAAGTGCGGGATTTTGTGAACGTCATAACCATCATAAAGAGAACAGGTGGAAATGCCATAAAAGTTATTAAAGATACGGTAGATAAGCTTGTTTCCGAGATTGAACTGAGACAGGAACTGGAGGTAATGGTAGCGGCGAAAAAACTGGAACAGCAAGTGATGATTTATATGCCCGCATTTATCGTTTTATTTCTCAGAACAACAAATAAAGGATTCATGGATCCTCTTTATGACAGCATGGTAGGCGCCGGAATCATGACGGTTGTGGTTGTGGCAAATGTACTGGCAGACATGCTGGGTAAGAAAATAGTAAATATACATTAAATGGGAGACGGAGAAAAGGATGGCAAGATATGCAGCATTAACAATAGTGTTGATCATCGCGGTACTCGCTGTGATCAGCCGCAAGAACTATAGCAAGTATAAGGATGGAAGAGGACCGTTTTGGAGTACAGCCGAACTGGTAGCTTCTTTTATCCCTGTGGAGCGGATGAGTCAGCTTAAGAGTATCATCCGGAAGACAAAAGTTTTAAACAGTTCATCTCTTGAGGAGCAGGCGAAATCGGTAGCGGTCAGCCTGGTCCGGAAGTTTATTATAGGTGCTTTATCGTTATCGATACTGGTATTCGGGCTTAGTTTTATACCTGAAAAAAGTATAGACAGGAGTACATTTGAACGACCGGAAGCAGGCGCTTCTTCAAACTATGTGGATCTTGAATTAGTAGATGAAATATCAAAAAGCCGAGAGACATATCAGATGGAAGTTCATCCCAGAGAACTGACGGATGTGGAATTTGAAGAAGCAGTAGAAAAAGCAAAAAAATTCATCGATTCCCATATGCTTTTAAAAAATATATCAAAAGATAAAGTTACCGGGAACTTGTTCTTCCCCACCGGAGATGAAACGGGAGCACTGAGGATCAGCTGGGAAACCAGCAGTCCGGATGTAATAAACAATTCCGGAAAGGTGACAACTGATGCTTCCCGGGAACCGGTCGTTGTGGATATCTATGCAACGATAAAAGACGAAAACCATAAGGATGTCTACGAGACTTCGGTAACTGTAGTGTCAGATGAAAATCTAAGCAATTCCGAAAAGGCAAAGGTCGCAATACTGGAAATTGAAGGGAGGAACAGGTCAGATTCGGAGCTTAGTATACCTGACGTAATAGACGGAGTGAAGGTTGGTAGAAAAATTAATACCAGGAGCGAGATACTTCTTCGGGTTTTGGTTATCGGCTGTTTTGTCATCGGACTATATTCATTGCTTAGTATAAGCAGAATGAAGGAGGCCGGAGACAAGAGGGATGCGGAAATAAGCGATGCGTATTACGGGTTCATCAACAGGTTGACGATTTACATAGGAGCGGGACTATCCATCCGAGATGCTATGAGATCGGCTGCGAAAAATGAACGGTGTGAAAGTCTTGTTCAGGAGATAGAATTCTCACTCAACAAGGTGTCATCCGGAATATCGGAGCAGCGGGTTTTTACAGAGCTGGGAAATAACCTGGGATCACAGGATTATATGAGACTGATGTCTCTTATCTCTCAGAATATTGAATATGGTAATTCCAATCTGCTCAAACTGTTGGATGATGAAGTAAAGTCGGGATATTTTTCAAAAAAAGAATATATGAGAAAGAAAGGTGAGCAGGCTTCGGAGAAGCTTCTCTTACCGACGACGATTTTACTTATGCTGGTAATAATGATCGTGATGTATCCGGCGTTTGTATCAATCTAGAAAAGTATGTAAGGAGGAAAACTCATGGATGAATTATTATTCAACATCCAAAACAAGGTAAGGCAGGCAACAAAGGATAACAAGGGAGTAGCTACAATTGAGATTATATTGATTCTGGTTGTTGTTCTTATTGGGCTTGTAGTAGTTTTTAAAGGTCAGGCAGCAGAGCTTTTGACTAAGATATGGAAAGCGGTTACCGAAGGGGCGAGCTCGGTAACAGGTTAATACATCAGTTTGTCTGATACAGAGAAATAAAGATTTTCAAGAGTTTCAAGATAGCGGAGGAAAAAGCTAATGAACAATAAAGGATATGTAACGATCTTCATATCTATGGTGCTGGTGGTAATGCTGGTCGTTGCAATGGCTGTAATCAGGATAAACAGGCAGAGTTATGCACGGACCAAAGCCTCGACATCTCTGAGCAGTGCAATGTCCGGTGAGCTGGCAAATTATGACAGATATATATTCGATCGTTACCATATCCTTTTATTGGATAAAAACGCAAATGGATCAGGAGAAGGTTCTCTCGAGGAAGCAGTAAAGAATTCACTTTGTTATGACCTTGGAGAAGAATTCAGCGTGAATAGTGTTGAACTCGCAGGGACAACGGGGATAGTTGATAATGATTGCTCGGAATTTAAAAGACAGATAAATCAGAACTTTAAATATGAAGTTGCTGAATACACTATCGAGAAAATAATGAATAAAACAAATGGAAAAGATGATCCGGTTGATCAGGAAACTATCCAGAATATAGATTATCAGATCAGTAGTGAACAGGCCGAGATAGAAGGAAAACAGGAATCTGCGGAAGGAGGAGATTCGCAGAGTTCTGAAAGTGATGGTAGCTCCGGGAATTCGAACGAGACAGACAGTGAAAAAGATAAAAAGAAAAAGAAGGAAGAGGATCCCAGAAAAATTCTTAAAAAATATACTGATGCAGGTATAGCGAATATTCTGTTGCCCGAAGATGCAGATCTGAGTGCAAATGTAATATCCGAAAGCGGACTTCCGTCGGATCTTTCTTCAGGAAGCAAACTTACTCCAATCAGAACAGATTTTAATGATATGGATACTATGGAACTGGATTCTGTAGAAGCTAATGGATGGAGTTCGTCACTGGTAAATGATGCAGAAGGAATAACTTATGCCGGCCAGTATTTTAACTGTCTGACAGACAAGAGGTATGACGATACATATCTGAATCTTGAGATGGAATATATTCTGGCAGGAGAAAAAAACGACAATGCCAACTACAAAAAGGTTGTGGATGAGATTATTCTGGTGAGATTTGGCTTTAATACAGCATACATACTGACTGATGCAACAAAAATGGCAAGGTGCGAGGCACTGGCAGCAGCAATCAGTTCTGCTGTACCGGTAATGCAGCCGGTGGTCAAGTTTCTTCTTGCAGGATGCTGGGCATACATTGAAAGTGTTGCGGATGTTTACAGGCTGGTCAGGAATCATAAAGTTCCGTATGTGAAAACTGCGGAGACTTGGATGACCGATTTCAACAGTCTTGCAAATCTTGAAAGTCTTGCAGGTGACAGTACTGAAGGAGAAGAAGGTCTTGGGTATAAAGAGTATCTAATGATACTTATGGCACTTACAGGTAAGGAAAAGTATTACAGAATGTTAGATCTTATGCAGATGAATGCAAATCATAACAGCAAGAGTTCATATCGTATCGGAATAAAGGATTGTATAATAGCTTATGGAATAGATGCGGAGATCGTTTATGACGGAAGAACATTTGCGCTACATGAAGAAGCAGGATACTAAAATATAATACTTTTTTATGGCCGGGCGGACAGGTGTCTTCATATGAATGGACACCCTTACAATAAACTGTAATTACTAATTTTTATAGCCTCTTTGATGCAGATTATATCTTAAGACTTACTGAAGAGAGTCTTGAGGTGATGAGGACATCTATCCGACCGGCTATAACCGGACCAAAATAGTAACAACCCAGATGCACCAATGCACTGTAGAACTTAGGGAGAGAGTATGAATAATAAAGGATCAGTATCAATAGAGGCTTCTCTGGTATTGCCGCTGTTTTTGTTTGTGATGCTTTTTTTCGTGTATATCGGAAATATATATACAGTCAAAGCTGCCGTATATGAAGGTTGTATTGAGACTGCAGAATACATGGCCGAATACGCATATCTTGCAGATAGTTTTGAAACAGCAGAGATCATGGATATGGCGATGGCTCAGGTGAGATTCCTGGAATATGTAGATTCAAAAGCCCTCCTGGACAAGTATATCGTCGGAGGTAAAGCGGGAGTAAGTTTTATAGGTTCCGATTTACCGGATGATGATGGGTTTATAGAACTGAAGGCTACATATTTTATTCGGATAAATATCCCATTTTTTAGAAGCTATTTCACTAAATGCACAGAAACGATAAAACAACGTGCATATTTGGGACGAAGAGACAGAGAATCCGGAGAGGATGAAAAATCCGAAGATGACCGATATGTATATGTTGCAGAGAACGGAGTGGTTTATCACAACACAAGAAGCTGTACGTATCTTATGCCGGATATTCACACAAGTACAGCACAGGCGGCGTTATCCTCCGGATATTCGAGATGCAGATATTGCGGGCAAGCCGGAGGAGCCGGCTCACAGGTCTATATAACGACCTACGGTGATGCATACCATCTAAGAAAGAATTGTTCCCGACTTAAAAGAACAGTAATAAGAAAAAAGAAAAGTGAGGTTAGTCTCCCGCCCTGCTCTAAATGCGCCGGCGGGAGTTGAAGTATATGAAGGATAAAAAGCGGAAAAATACAAACAAAGGATATATGACATTGGAGGCTAGTCTTATAGTGCCTATGGTACTGTGTGCGATCTTCATGATTTTGTTCTGCCTGATCTTTGTATATGAAAGAGGTGTTGTACTGTCTTCCGAAAATGAAGCTCTGTATACCATACCGGTAAAAAGCATTCGGGATGATAGTGTCACGTCATATCTATCGGGAAGGAATTATGAAGAGGGAATAACTTACGGGAGTTGTGATGTCAATGTAGACTATGTGAGTCATAAAGCGAAGTGTGAAGGGATGATACATCTGTACGGAGATTCCGGAATAAGCAGTAAGAGAGAGATTGATGTATGTGTAGATCGTTTAAGGAGGTGGCAGCTGTATGATGATATTGCAGAAAAATAGGGGAGCGAGCTACTTCTTTGAAGTATGTAACGTTGAGATACCAACCAATTACGAGATAAGAATGCTCCAGAATAATACATTTGATTACATCCCACCGACCGAAATGAGAGAAATAGATGGAAGAAAAAGTATATATGTAAAGATTGATGGGTTGGAAACTCTTGTCAGTAGATTCAGACGATTTAATCCTGAAAAAAATGAATTGGAGAAGTTACTCTTTTCATTAAAAA
>JAFZXD010000177.1 GCA_017616955.1 Eubacterium sp.
GTTAGTTTAAAGCTTGATCTTAAAATCGTAATGTTTATTACGAGGTAACTTAACAAAATGAAGATTTCCACCTCATATCTCTTATGACATGAGGTGGATTTTTTATTTTGTTAGTGTTATACTAATAAAGTTTTATTGAATTCGACAGGGGAGCCCTTTGAGGGTTCGAATTAATATAAGAGGTGACAGAATGGCTGATCAGGAAATAAATGCTACTCAGAAAGAGAAGGAAGCATTACTTAATGAATTTTTAGGTTCGAAGAATGGTGATTCGGATAATCCGGATGGAGTCGGTGAGAAGGTTGAAGAGGCAGTTCAGAAGGAAGAGAATGATCCTTTAGATACATCTCAGCCTGTAGTTATCAAAGCATCAACTCCGCTTCCAAAATACGGTGATGGAGGAAAGTTCATTCCGATAACAATAGGAGTAACGATCCTGGGTATGGTGCTGGGACATATTAAACCTATTACCAGAGGAATACCGACAGCTGCATGGGAAAGATATCTTTATATCGGATTTGGGGTTGTATTCCTGTTCTTTGGAATAAAGCTTATAGTAGAAGCAAATACTGTTGCGGGAATAGATGAAAATGTAAGGATTGGAAAACTTGTTACTATAGGTCCTTACGCCAGGACAAGAAATCCTCAATATACAGGATTGATATTTATATGTACGGCACTTCTCTTTTTCTCGGGAAATACATTTATGTATATACTTCCGATCGGATACTACATATTTTTAACCATACTTATGAAGAGAACAGAGGAGCCACTGCTTCAACTGAGATTCGGTAAGGCTTATCTGGATTATTGTGAAAAGACACGTAGAATTATCCCGATTAAGAAAAGATAATTATTATACGAGGAGATAGAAAAATTATGGAAAACGTTAATGTACCTGAGTTGTTTGGTTCACTGGTCTTTGATGAAAGAGTCATGAGACAGAGACTTTCAGATGAAGTCTTTGCATCGCTTAAGAAGACTATTGATGAGAATGTCAAGCTGGATGAAAATGTAGCTGACGCTGTTGCAGAGGAGATGAAGAACTGGGCTCTGGAGAATGGAGCAACTCATTTCACTCACTGGTTCCAGCCTCTTACAGGAGTCACAGCTGAGAAGCATGACAGCTTTATCACACCTTCTCCGGATGGTGGAGTTATCATGGAATTCTCAGGAAAGGAACTCATAAAGGGTGAGCCGGATGCATCTTCATTCCCTTCAGGTGGACTTAGAGCTACATTTGAAGCTCGTGGATATACAGCATGGGATCCTACTTCATTTGCGTTTATAAAAGATAATACACTTTGTATCCCTACAGCATTTTGTTCATATTCGGGAGAAGCTCTTGATAAGAAGACCCCACTTCTCAGATCAATGCAAGCTATTAACAGACAGGCTATGCGAATCTTAAAGCTTTTCGGTACAGATGCAAAGTATGTAAAGACTAGTGTTGGACCGGAACAGGAATATTTCCTTATAGATAAAGAAGTATTCGAAAAGAGACCGGACCTTAAGTATACAGGAAGAACTCTCTTTGGTGCGATGCCTCCGAAGGGACAGGAGATGGATGATCACTATTTTGGTGTAATAAAGCCAAGAGTACAGGAGTTCATGGCTGATCTCAATAAAGAGCTGTGGAAGCTTGGAATCCTTGCCAAGACAGAACACAACGAAGTTGCTCCTGCACAGCATGAGCTTGCGCCAATCTATTCAACAACAAATATAGCAACCGATTCAAACCAGCTTACTATGGAGATTATGAAGAAGGTTGCAAGTGCACATGGTATGGTATGTCTTCTCCATGAGAAGCCATTTGCCGGAGTAAACGGTTCAGGAAAGCATAATAACTGGTCACTGGGAACAGATACGGGAATCAACCTTCTGTCACCGGGAGAGACTCCTTATGAGAACGCACAGTTCCTTCTTTTCCTTTGTGCGGTTATTCAGGCTGTAGATGATTATCAGGATCTTCTCAGACTTTCTGTTGCTACTGCGGGAAATGACCACAGACTCGGTGCTGATGAGGCTCCACCTGCTATCATTTCTGTATTCCTTGGGGATGAGCTTACAGCTATTCTGGAAGCTATCAAGAATGATACTCCATATCAGGGAAGGGAAGAGGTTAAGATGAAGCTCGGAGTACATGCTCTTCCGAGATTCAGCAGAGATACAACAGACAGAAACAGAACATCACCATTTGCATTTACAGGAAATAAGTTCGAATTCAGATCACTTGGTTCATCTAACAGTATCGCATGCAGCAATATCATGCTTAATGCGGCAGTTGCCGAAAGTCTTCGTCAGTATGCTGATGAGCTTGAAAAGGCTGATAAGTTTGAAGACGCTCTTCATGATCTTATCAAGAGAGTTATCAAGGAACACGAGAGAATTCTGTTCGATGGTAACGGATACGGAGAAGAGTGGGTTAAGGAAGCTACTGAAGTAAGAGGTCTTTCAAATCTTAAGACTACAGCTGATGCTATGCCTAAGCTTCTTGATAAGAAGAATGTGGATATGCTCATGGCTCATAAGGTATTTACTGAGGCTGAGATTCATTCAAGATGTGAGATCATGCTTGAGAACTATGTTAAGACAGTAAATATTGAAGGACTTACAATGGTTGATATGGTTCGTAAGAACTATCTTCCTGCTATGGAGAGATATCTCTACAGACTTTCACAGACTACTGTTCTTATGAGACAGGTCAGTGAAAAAGTTAAATGTAATTATGAAGTTTCAACTATGGAGAGACTTTCTGAACTTACAGACGATATCCTTGAAGCAGTTAAGAAACTTGAGGTTGCTCTTGTTGAAGTTAAGGAACAGGGTGATATCTTCAAGACTTCAGA
>JAFZXD010000018.1 GCA_017616955.1 Eubacterium sp.
AAAGAGTATCAGGTTGCGGTTGAGTACAA
Organism: Eubacterium sp.; assembly: GCA_017616955.1. Classification (GTDB taxonomy): domain Bacteria; phylum Bacillota; class Clostridia; order Lachnospirales; family Lachnospiraceae; genus Eubacterium_Q. The sequence goes on from JAFZXD010000018.1 coordinate 30, forward strand.
GGACAAGCTCAGGACCAAGACTCCTTCGGTTGAACAGAATGTCGGCAATCTGTCCGGTGGTAATCAGCAGAAGGTTCTTCTTTCCAAGTGGATGTTTGCAGAACCTGATGTTCTTATACTGGACGAGCCGACAAGAGGTATCGACGTTGGTGCCAAGTACGAGATTTATTGCATAATGAATGAGATGGTTAAACAAGGTAAGGCGGTTGTAATGATTTCTTCAGAGCTTCCAGAACTTCTTGGTATGTGCGACCGTATCTATGTAATGAACGAGGGTGAAGTGGTTGGCGAATTCACAGCAGAGGAAGCTACTCAGGAGAAGATAATGAGTGCTATTCTCTCAAATAGTAACAATGAAGTTAAGGAGGCATAACAATGAATGTTAAAACATTTATAAAGAAATATACAATGGTTATAGCACTGGTAGTTGTATTTATCTTCTTTACAGTGCTTACCGATGGAAAACTTATTCTGTCTCAGAATATCTCAAACCTCCTCCTTCAGAATGCATATGTTTTGGTTATGGCATGTGGTATGCTCCTCTGTATTCTGACAGGTGGTAACGTAGACCTTTCTGTAGGTTCTACACTTTGTCTTTCTGCAGCACTTGCAGCAAAGCTTTTGGATATGGGTAAAGGTCCTGTAGTAGCTATTGCAGTTCCGCTTATTGTATCAATGGTAATAGGTGTTTGGCAAGGATGGCTGATAGGTTATATCCATATTCCTCCATTTATCTGTACACTTGCAGGTATGTTCCTCTTCAGAGGTCTTGCCCGTGTTGTACTTGATTCAAGAACTATAAGTATCATGGATAAGGGATTCCTTAACCTATTTACATCATATATCAACATTCCTGGTATGGATGAGAAGCTTAAGTGTAAATCTGCTCTTATTGTAGGTATAGTTGTAGCAGCAGTTCTTATGATTTATACATTTATCAATGTAGCAAAGAAGAAAAAGAAGGGTTATGATACAACTTCTGCAGCAGGACAGATTGCTAAGATGGCAATGATTTGTCTGCTTATAATTCTTTACTCATACAAGCTTTATTCTTACAAAGGTATCCCTGTAATGCTTATCTGGATACTCATTGTAGTAGTTATATTCGCATTTGTAACATCATCAACAGTATTTGGTCGTTACTTCTATGCAGTAGGTGGTAACGAGAAGGCTACAAAGCTTTCCGGTATCGACCCAAGAAAGGTTTACTTCTGGGCATACTTCCTTATGAGCTCACTTGCAGGTTTCGCAGGACTACTCGTTTCAGCTCGTATCGGATCTGTAGATGGTAACATGGGTAACTCATACGAGATGGACGCTATCGCATCTTGCTTCATCGGTGGTGCTAGTGCTTACGGTGGATCAGGTAACGTACCTGGAGTTATGGTCGGAGCTATTCTCCTCGGTGTTATCAACCAGGGAATGTCAATCTACGGACTTCCTGATCAGTGGCAGTACGTAGTAAAGGGTGCAGTTCTTCTTGTAGCCGTTGTATTTGACGTAGTATCTAATCACAAGACAGGAAAGTCATGATAATTCATGACTTCCGGTCTTATGACCGAAATAGTTATAGATTTATAGGGTGAGAGAATTGGATAAAGAACAAACAAAATTTATAACTAGATTATTAGTATCCGCTTATTTACTGTATCTGTCTTATAGTCTGATAATCAGCAGCAAAGGTTCAGAACAGGCAGCTTTGCTTATAATAATTGGTGCAATCTTCCTAATAGCAAGTATAGTTTTCATAGTATATTCTATACGTATCTTTATTAAGAGCAAAAAAGGGAAAGATGATGATAAGAACGATACAGTTAACAGTTGATCTCTTTACGAGATAACCTCCTTTTTAGCAGATTATATGCTAATCATCTCATAGGATCGACTGATTAAATAGAGAGGTCAGGTGTGAAATCATGGCAGCACACCTGACCTCTTTATGTTGTGTATGGCAATTTGATGCAATAATGATTAACACCTGATTCCGTCGTGTGTAAGAATGCGGCTGTACGGGGTAGCAGAATGATCTTTCGCTAAAAACCACCACTACTAACAACTGCGACCCTGTACAATTAAATACACACGAGGTAAAGATATGAGGAAGAAAACAGAATTATTAAAGAGGGCATCGGTTACTATGCTCGCTGCAGCTATGTTGATAAATAGTACAGCGGTAACTGATGTTTTTTTGCGTTGTCCATTAGTTGTAAATGCAGCTGAGGAAGATGAAGATGTAGAGCATACCCTAACAGATGGAACTAAAGAGCATACAATAACTGATGCGGTTATGGATCCATCTCAATTTGAAGAAGCCAGCCCATATGAAATGCAGAGCTTCAGTGATATGTACTATGATAATCAGTTGTTTTTTGGTAATGAAAAAGCTGAAATAGATGATGGCTCGGATGGAATCCATATAAGAGGAAAGAATAAGAATATTCAGGGACAAAGATTAACCATAGGGAAAATGTATGATTTTGAAGAAGAGGGCGCTGGAATTCTGTGTTTTGATGCAATCTCTAAAAGAGGAAAGAAGGTTATCGCAAAGTTTTATCTTGATGATGAAACAACACCTTTTACAGAGTTTAAAATTCCTATGCAGAAAAAGAAAGATGACTGGTCATCGGATGATTTGCTCCGAATGGATATTCCAAAAGGAAAGTTAACAGGCAAACATTATATTTCAATAGAATTCTTTGATGAGGATACATTGGCTGATAAGAAAACGGAAGTTTCACTGAAAAGTATCGGTTTCTATAAACAGACGGGAATTCCTGTTATGGATATCAATATAGATGAATCCTATACTCCTATTCGTGATATGAATGAGGATATAGAACATGCGACCGAATGTTACGGAAAGATCATTATTACGGTTCCGGAAGGGTTCAGCAGTGGATATAGCGATGAAGGTCAGACAGAGTATACAGGTGGTGAGTACAAGCTTGATTATATCCGTGGACGAGGCAATTCTACATGGGGAAATGAGAAGAAACCATATAAGATAAAGCTTGAAGAAGGAGCTAATCTTTTCGGAATGGGAACGGACAAGCATTGGACACTCATAGCCAATTATTTTGATAACAGTCTTATCCGAAACAGAATTACATATTATCTTGGAGAAAAGCTGGGAATGGAATATACTCCTCAGCTTGTGCCCATAGACGTAAATATGAATGGAAAGTATATAGGAAGTTATTTTCTCTGTGAACAGATAAGGGTTGGAGAGTCAAGAGTTGATATTGGTAATCTTGAAGATATTGAGTCTGACAGTGATGATATATCAGGTGGTTATCTCTTGACAATAACAGGTGGTTATGGTCGTGATTACTATGAAATTGATACGGATAGGTATATGGAATTTTATGTAGAATCTCCGAATGAGCTTTCGAATATTAATGTTTCCGGTGAAAAGTTAGATGAGATGAATCAATATATTGACAATTACATTCGTAAAACCGAAGAAGCTATATTCGGAACAGATTTTAAAGATTCTGAAGGAAATTCATATACAGAATACATGGACCTTGATTCAGCGGTTAAATATTATCTGATACAACAGTTTTCGTTGAATGGAGATTCATATATATCACCAAGTACATATTTGTATAAGAAAAAGAATGGAAAACTCTTTTGGGGACCTCTTTGGGATTTTGATTATGTAGCTTGGAGTTCTTATGATTATAGTACGAAAGGGTCATGGGATGGTTTTAAATATTCATGTACATGGCTTGAAAGATTGTTGCAGGATGATGAATTCAAAACCAGATTATTTGAAATTTGGGGAGGGAAGGACAGCCAGGATCCATCCACATTGTGTTATCAGCTGAATGAACTTGTTAAAGAAGGTGGGATTCTTGATCAGTATGAAGCGCAGATGACTGTATCTGCAGAGAATAACTTTGCAAAATGGGGAATGACAGATTTTAGTGAAGATAATAGTGATGAGAATCGGGAAGTAATCATCTGTGAATCGTATCATGATGAGATTGAAAGACTCAGATCCTGGATTATAAACCGTATGGAATGGATAGATAAAAATATCAATAAATCCTGCAAATGCAGATTCTATGATGGGGATAAACTGATATATGAAACAGAAACATTTATGGGAGATGTTAAAGGCACGCCGGAAGAACCTAAAAAGGATGGATATGTGTTTGATGGCTGGTATGGCGAAATTAAAATACCGGAAGATGCAGAAGTTGATTTTGATGTGGATGAATTGACAGGAGAAACAGAATTCAGCGAAGATATACAGCTTTTTGGAGATACAGACTTCTATGCTCGATGGATACCTGAAGTAGAAATAGTTCCTTTGGAAAAGATACATGTATTGGAAAAAGAAATATATCTGGAAGTTGGAGAAGGTAGAGTGATTGGGTATTCATTGATACCTGAAAATGCTACGAGAGATGATATAACATTTATATCATCTGATGAAAGTATAGTATTGATTGGATATGAAGAGATAGTAGCAATGAAAGAAGGTGATGCTGAAGTAACACTCAGTTCGAAGGATGGGATTAAGGAAACTATACTTGTTCATGTGATCCCTAAGGAATCGGAAACAGGATCACTTATATATGTTGATACTGAAGATAAGGATATTCAAATGAGTGTAGGGGAAACAAGAATTGTAGATTTTATTGCGGAACCAAAAATTCATCGTCCGATGAAACTGCAAATGATAAATATAAATCCTGAAGTTGCAAGCATGAATAATTTGGGAGTATTAACGGCAGAAACTTCCGGTAAAGCATTAATAGTTGTTGTATATGGTGAAGGTTATGAACATCTCAATTATTTAACAATAAATGTAGAAGTCACTGCTGATGAGGATGATCCAAATGTAAAAACAGAAGATGTTGTAGAAAAAGAACCTGATGTCAAGAATCCGGATAAGACAGAGATATCTTCAGACGACAAGAAAGT
>JAFZXD010000178.1 GCA_017616955.1 Eubacterium sp.
AACCATGGTTCTGGATATAAGTTCAGACAAGGTAGTTACGATACTCAGCCCGGAGCGCGGAGTTGAAGAGGTTAAGGCCGAGGCAGTCGTCCTTGCTATGGGCTGTCGTGAGAGACCGAGAGGTGCTCTCGGAATCCCGGGCTTCAGACCTCAGGGAATATACACGGCCGGTACGGCACAGCGTCTCATAAATATAGACGGCGTGATGCCGGGTAAGGAAGTTGTAATTCTTGGTTCCGGCGATATCGGACTTATCATGGCGAGACGAATGACTCTCGAAGGCGCGCACGTAGCGGCGGTTTTCGAACTCATGCCTTATTCGAACGGTCTTAACAGAAATATAGTTCAGTGTCTAGAAGACTACGATATTCCTCTTCTTCTGAGTCACACGATTGTTGACATCAAGGGCAAGGAGAAGCTTGAAGGAGTTGTGGTTGCTGAGGTGGACGGCGGAAAGCCGATACCGGGAACCGAAGTGTTCTATCCTTGCGATACGCTTCTTCTTTCATGCGGTCTCATTCCCGAAAATGAACTTTCAAGAAGCTGCGGAGTCGATATTAATCCACTGACCAACGGACCGCTCGTTGATGAGAAGCTTGAGACTGATATAGACGGAGTCTTTGCTTGCGGAAATGTACTCCATGTTCACGATCTTGTAGATTTTGTTTCTGCGGAAGCGAAGCTTGCAGGAGAGAGTGCAGCTGATTATGTACTGAACGGTGTCGGAAAATCTACAGGCAAAGCAAACGGTGATGATAAATCTGCGGATAACGCGTCAGAGAATATAAGCAGATTCGTGGCAGGAAACGGTGTCAGATATACCGTGCCGAATACATTTCACAGAGATTACATTTCAGACCTGCATATCAAGTTCAGAGTGACGGGAGTGTACAAGAAGCAGTCCATAGTTGTCAGGAGTGGAGAACGTGAGTTGATGAGAAAGAAGACGATGGTGCTGATCCCAAGTGAGATGCAGGATGTGCTGATTAAGGAAAGTCTTCTTCGTGAATCCGAAGGGGATATAATGATTTCGGTTGAGGAATAGATTTAAAACGAGAAAAATAAGGGGTTTACTATGAATAAAGAATTTGTATGTATATGTTGCCCGATGGGATGTCATTTGTCAGTTGAACTATCAGATACAAATGAAGTGCTCTCGGTTTCCGGAAATACATGTAACCGCGGAAAGGAATACGCAGTGTCTGAAGTGACGGCACCGACCAGAATGGTAACTTCAACCGTCAGAACGCTGCAGAATGTAAGCGTTCCGGTGAAGACCAAGGATCCAATCCCGAAGGGAAAAATCTTTGAATGCATGGATGCAATAAAGAAGGCAAAGGTTGAGCTTCCGGTGAAGACCGGGGATGTGCTGATCGCGGATGTTGCGGGCACAGGTGTTGATGTGATCGCGACCAGAAGCTTGTAACTTGGTATAATGTTGTACCGCAATGTGCGGTCGAATATGCACGATATTTATTTGAAAGTGACAAATATATCTAAATGTGGTATACTCCAAACTAGGTTTACACAAAATATTGCTAAATGGAGAAGCATTTATGGGAACAATTATAGGAGTTCATTTTTGGAACAGAATTGCAAGGCTTTGCTTCTGTGATGCAGAGTCTGTAAGTGTAGCTGAAGTAAATCTTCCGTCAGATATAAAGCGCCTTGATATAGCTGCAAATGAATATGCGCTTAAAAAGGCATTTGAGGTTATCGACGGATTTCTTAAGGAGAAAGCAGGAATCAGCGATTATTCGCTTGTAATTGCGGTTTCCGATGATATGGGGCTGAAGGAGATTCAGGGAATATTTTCCGCTGCTCGCGAGTTCGGGGTAAATGTTATAAGAACGGTTACCGAAACACTTGCGATGGCTTACTTTTCATACGTTGAATACGGCATAGGCGGAAATGCACTCATGGCGTTTGTTTCTCCTGCTAAGCTTGGAATATCCGAGTACTATCTTGAGGAAGGTATAGTAGAGAAGATTGATACCTATTATGCCGGAAGGTGGAACGGATCATCTCTTTCAAAGAAGGATTTTGTCCATTCGTACAGCGATAAACTGTTTGATGCAACGGCTGCTGATTACGTGATATGTTCCGGTACCATGGAGAGAAGTCTCGACTTCGACTTTGCTATGAAGAATTATATAAGGGCTTCAGGTACATTTATCAATAAAAACATAGAGCTTAAGGCTATAGATAACCAGTGTGTTATCGAGGGAATCGGATTTATATGCGGAAAGCTTGAAGGAAGAACCGCTTTCCAGGGACTGAATGCTATAGATTCGGCGTCACCTTACGAGCTTATTCTTTCGGTGAACGGCGAGATGTGTCCTCTGCTTGATTCGGAAACAGTGGTTCCGTACAGCAAGACTGTCGAAATCAATAAGTTCCCTGAGCCTGTTCGTTCATATAACTCGATAAAGCTTTTTGAATATAGGAAAGACGAATTCGTTCTTGTTTCCGATATACATGTGGCTAAAGATAAGATGGAGGATTTCTACAAGAAGGCTTCATCGGTCAAGGTGGATATTGACGAAGACAAGAAGATTGTGCTGACATTTGTAGACATTCAGACGAGAAATGAATACAAGATTGACGTTCTCGAGGCTGCTGCTCAGGATGATGCAGTAGAAGAGAAGGAAGAGGATGTACCGGGATTCATCACGAAGGTACTTCCGATAATCGACAATCTTGAGTATGCTGCAAACTATGCGAAGGACGATGACAGTCCGTATATGCAGGGAATCGTTCAGTCATATAACAATGCGATTGAGATACTTAAGAAGAATGGTGTTGAGGTCGTACACGGCGAAGGTGAACCATTCGATTACAATTTCCAGACTGCGGTTGCTCATGTGGAAGATGATGACCTGCCTGACAACACCGTTAAGCAGGTAATGCAGGCCGGATACGTATACAAAGGCAAGGTCCTCAGACCTGCATCAGTTGTGGTGGCGAATTAGATGTTAGTTGACATAATGAATTAACATAATTGCATTTTGGTTAACATAAGATGTAGACATAATATTTTATTAATTACAACAGCTCGGTAGAAAAGCATTCTACTGAGCTGTTTTTTTGTTTGTGGAGGTTTACATAAAAAAGTGGACACTTGAAATCAGATTTCAACTGTCCACTTTTTAGCTTAGATGTTGAAGTATCTCTTCGCATTGTAGTAGGAGATGCCTTCAACTATTTTTTTAAGAGAGTTTTCGTTGTCCGGATATTCACCGTCTTCAACCCACTGACCTATAAGGTTGCACATGATTCTTCTGAAGTAATCATGGCGTGCGTAGGAGAGGAATGATCTTGAATCCGTAAGCATTCCGACAAAGTTGCCGAGGATGCTGAGACTTGCGCAGGAACGCATCTGTTCCTCCATGCCGTCTTTTGAATCGAGGAACCACCAAGCAGCTCCCATCTGTATCTTTCCGGCAACCTCAGGTGACTGGAAAGCTCCGATACAGGATCCGATAAGATTGAAATCGCTGTGATCGAGAGAGAAAATGATCGTCTTCGGCAGTTCATCCGTTTTATCAAGTTCTGACAACAGTCTTGCAAGTTCTATACCGCATGAGCTTTTTGCAATGATGTCGTAACCGGTATCCGGTCCGATAGTTTTGAACTTTCGCTCATTTACATTTCGGGTTACTGAGAAATGTATCTCCATAACTATATTTTCCCGATGGTAGATTCGACCAAGCTGTAGCAGTACGAAAGTCTGATATTTATCCACCTCTTCGGTTGACAGATTTTCACCTTTCATAGCTTTCTTGAATATAGCATCGGCTTCTTCAGCAGAACATAGTGAGAAAGGAATGTAATCCAGTCCGTGATCACTTGCTTTGCAGCCTTTTTCTTTAAAGAAGAGAAGTCTTTTCTCAAGTGCATCAACTACCGCAACTGCCGTATCAAGAGAACTCTTGCCAACAGATTCGGCCAGCTGAATGATATATTCTCTGAATCCGTCTTTACTGATATTGATAGCTCTGTCAGGTCTGAAGGAAGGCCTTACCTGGAACTTAACATCCGGATCGGCGGCTATTTTATCATGCCATTCCAGACTGTCGATAGGATCGTCTGTTGTTCCGATAAATGAAACATTAGACTTCTCGATGATTCCTCGGATAGTAAAACCGGGATTGTTTTTCAGCATGTCTGAAGTTTTATTCCAGATTGCTTCGGCGTTATCTGAAGTCAGGGCTTCGTTAATTCCGAAATATTTTTTCAGCTCAAGGTTGCTCCAGTGGTACATCGGATTGCCGATAGAGAGTTCGAGAGTATCAGTAAAGCTGAGGAACTTCTGATATGAATCGGCATTTCCCGTTACGAGATTCTCATCAACACCGTTAGACCTCATAAGGCGCCACTTGTAATGGTCACCGCTGTAAGTTCCGTCGGCCTGTTTTCCGCCGAGCCAGATCTCCGATATATTTTCAAATCTCTTATTTTCATATATTTCTCTGGGTGATAAATGACAGTGATAATCGATGATAGGCAGATTCTCTGCGTAAGAGTGGAAGAGCCTTGCAGCTGTCCGATTCTTCAACATAAAATCTTCGCCCAGAAATGTATTCATATATTTCAGCCTCCTTCGTTTTTTTTTAAATTATGTAAGCACTTACATTTATTTGTATCATTTGTCTGTCAATCTTGTCAAGTTGTTTATTTACTGGATTTTTTCTACTTGATTTTTTGAGAATAAAGATTTATTATGACAAATATGTAAGCACTTACAATCGTATAGGAGAAAACACTATACTACAAAAGAGGATATGGTATGAATATATACGATATAGCTAAAATGTCCGGGGTTTCAATCGCGACGGTTTCAAGAGTTGTGAACGGAAGTCCCAAAGTCAGTGAAAAAACAAAAGCACGGGTACTTGCGATTATAGATGAGTACGGTTACACGCCAAATGCATTTGCACAGGGACTAGGTCTTAATACGATGCATACCATTGGTATTATGGTTCCGTCAATCTCTGATATGTATATGGCAAATGCCGTCTTCTATCTGGAACAGTCTCTGCATGAGAGAGGATATGAGTGTATCCTGAGCTGCAGCGGCTATCAGGCGTCGCAGAAGGAGTCACATCTTCAGATGCTTCTATCAAAGAAAACGGATGCGTTGATATTGGTTGGGTCGACGTATGCCGGATCGGATGATAAGTCCCATAATACGGATTATATCAAGAGAACTTCGGAAGAAGTTCCGGTATTTTTGATAAATGGTCTCATGAAGAGTGATAACATATACTGTACCGCAACACATGACAGACAGGCTATATTTGAAGCTACAAAGGGACTGATAGAAAGCGGCAGAAAGAGAATTCTATTCATGACCGATTCAAAGTCCTACAGTGCAAAACAAAAGAAAAAAGGATATCACGACGCTCTGAGTTCTATGGGACTTACGCCGGATATAAATATGGAGGTATTTATTCCGAACGATGTTGAAATAGTTCGAAATAAAATGAGTGAATTCGATGTACTTAATTTCGATGCCATAGTAGCCAGTGATGATGCGATGGCTATCGGCGCACTCAAATATATGCTTCATAGCGGCAAAAAAGTACCTGACGATGTGAGCATAATAGGATATAATAATTCTTCGCTTTGCATCTGTACAACACCGGAGCTTACGTCTATCGACAACCATGTCGAAACGGTTTGCAAGAATACGGTTGACAGATTGCTTGAGGTTCTTCAGGGTGATAAGACAGTTTCTCACAGACAGATATTTGATTGTGATTTGGTCAAAAGAGGAACTACTGACTTTTAAGATATTGAAATGTGATTTAGGAGGATATAATGGAACTGAATCTTAGAAAGAGAGAAGAGTGTACATTTGACGCAGTTAGTCTTGGTGAGGTTATGCTTAGACTTGATCCGGGTGAAGGAAGGATCAGGACCGCAAGAAGTTTCAGAGCATGGGAAGGCGGCGGAGAGTACAATGTCGTTCGTGGTCTCAGAAGATGCTTCGGGCTTAAGACTGCGGTTATTACTGCTTTTGCAGATAATGAAGTTGGAAAGCTTATGGAAGACTTTATCCTTCAGGGAGGTGTTGATACTTCTCTTATCAAATGGATGAAGACAGATGGAATCGGAAGAGTTTGCAGAAACGGAATTAACTTTACAGAGCGCGGATTTGGTATCAGAGGTGCTATCGGTTGTTCGGACAGGGCAAATACTGCTATATCAAAAGCTACTCCTGAGGATTTCGATTTTGAATACATATTCGGTGAGCTTGGAGTCAGATGGCTTCATACAGGCGGTAT
>JAFZXD010000179.1 GCA_017616955.1 Eubacterium sp.
GATTCTCTTCCGGAGGATCTGTATTAATCGAAACCCTTGCATCACTCGGCTCATAATAACTTGTATTTATAAGAATCGAATCTGTAAGAACTCCGTCAACATATACATACTTCCAAAGTTCTCCGGTATAACCGGTAACTGCTCCAGAAGTAACTTCCTGTGTTCCAGGTTTAAGGCTCTTATCCTCTGTAAGAATAGGTTCTTCCGGAGGATTGATAACTCCTGTCTGGATAGATTCAAATTCTATAGTTCTGTTTGATGGTCTGTATTCTTCACCGTATATACTGAATCTAAGATTATAACCATCATATCCTGATTCTATATAAATCGGTGCATCCAGATTGTTTATAAACTTCAGATCAAGAATACCACCTGCAACTGCAGCATCTGCTGATATAGGAACATATGACACAAGCATACTGTGACATTCTCTCTGAGTTATATCCAGCTCAGCACGAAGAGCGGCATTGTAAAGAGTTGAGGCAACCTGACATACACCTCCACCGAGACCGTCTACAACCTCTGTTCCTACAAATATATGAGCTGACTCATATCCGTTACTCTCATCTACAGGTGAGATACAACTATAGATAGAGAATTGTTCGCCCGGAAATACAACCTGTCCGTTGCAAAGTGACGCAGCTCTTTCTACATTTGTTGCTCTTGAAGAATTACTGCTGCTGTAATCTGTAATATACTCTCCAAGAAGTGTTGTAACTCTCTGAAGCTGTTTCTTTGTTTCGCTGTCCTGATTATTAATAAATGGAATCTTAACGTTTACAGCCTCTCCGTTATATCCCTGAACATTTATCTTCTCTTCGATGGCTTCTCTTGTCTTTGCAGCATCAAGTGATACTGAAGCTCCCTCAACCACAACATTTACAGAACCATCATCGTTATGATTCAGAGAATATGAATTCTCTCCACGCATAGCCTGACCGATGTTTCGATCTACCACTTTGCTGAGGCTTGCTTCTCTGACAGTTCTTTCGAGCTTTAACTCAACCGGAGTTGTCTTAAGTGATTCTATATCCTTATATCTCTTAAGAACACTTCCTGTATTTCCGTAATCAAGCGCTTCGTCCAATATCTCCTCTGTATTATCGGTAAGACCTAAGTTTCCAAGCGTTGTATCAATATCTCCGTAATCACTTGTAAGTGTTACAGGTGTAGCATCTCCCGCACTTGCTCCGATAAGCTTTTCAGCCTCGTCACGCGAAAGACCTCCAACTTCCTTACCATTAATAAAGATATTATCTCTTATTACAGCTTTATCACTGTTTGTATCAGCTGTCTCTACTGTTGCAACCGATGTAGAATTATCTTCAACAGATGAAGCTTCTTCTGCGCTTACATAACTGGGGTTAAACGCAAAAGCCATAGCAATAGCAAGACCTGCTGCAATCTTACGTTTTAAAGTGCTAATCCTTCTCATTTTTCCTCTTCTTTTTCTTCTAATTTACTTACTTATCTATACTATAGAAACTAATAATCCTATTATCATTCCCAGAACGAGAAGGATACTGATTATTGCTGCAATAATCCTAGTTGTCTTCTTTCCCTTTTTTCCAAAATCTATCATTTTTTCACCTCATTTCGCCATCATTTTATAAGGTTTTTTAACAATAATTCCTACTGAGAAAACACTATACAACCAAGATTTTGTTATGTCAACAGTTTCACCCCAAAAACATTGGAGATTTTTAGCACTCTATCTTATCAATAATTGTCGTTGAATTAATTTGAAGAGTCCTTATTTGCACATATCTCTCTAAGCACACATTCTCTGCACTTTGGTCTTCTTGCTATACATACTTTCCTGCCATGCGCTATTATCTGATGGTTATAAAGTGTCCACTGTTCTTTTGGAATCACCTTCATCAGATCGAACTCTATCTTTACAGGATCATCCAGCTTAGTTAATCCCAGAAGATTTGATACTCTCTTAACATGCGTATCAACAACTATTGAATCTATGTGAAATATATTGCCTCGGATGACATTTGCCGTCTTCCTTCCTACACCCGGAAGACTGGTCAGTTCATCTATGTCAGAAGGCAGTTCTCCATGAAAATCCTCAAGAAGGACATTTGCACAAGCTATGATGTTCTTTGCCTTATTTCGATAAAATCCGATTGAGAAGATATCCTTCTCGAATTCCGTGACATCTGCAGCTGCAAAGTCCGTAAGCTCCGGATATTTCTTGAACAAGTCTCTTGTGACGATATTCACACGTTCATCTGTACACTGTGCCGACAGAATCGTTGCAAAAAGTAACTGCCATGGCTTAGCCGGATCATACTCCAGATAGCACTTGATATTCGTGCCGTATTCTTTATTAAGTATTTCACAAACCTTTGCGGCACGTTCTTTTCTGGTCATAGCTTTTCCTTTTTATAAAACAGAATAAATTAGTATTTCTACTGCAACGAGTCGATCAACTGCTGAGCTGCTCTTCCGGACATTCCTCCGTGAGTTACACTCCACTTGTTGGCTGCCTGCATCAGTTCTTCTTCAGTCATTCCAAGATTTCCTGCTCTCTTACCGAGAGATGAAACTATCTCTTCATATTCTTTCTTATTTGGACGAACAAATGGTATTGCAACACCGAATCTGCTCACAAGCGAAAGCTTCTCCTGAAGGGTATCGGATCTGTGCTTATCCAGTTCTACGTCGTTTGTATCATTCCATGTTTCACGGATAAGGTTACGACGATTCGATGTAGCATAGATCAGTACATTATCCGGTCTTGTCTCAAGACCGCCTTCGATAACGGCTTTGAGATATTTGTATTCTGTCTCATTCTCTTCGAATGAAAGATCATCCATATATATGATAAACTTGTAATTCCTGCTCTTCACTTCAGATATAATAGTTGAAAGCTGACGCATCTGATGCTTATACAGCTCAATCATACGAAGCCCACTATCGTAATACTCATTGATAAGTGCCTTTATAGAAGTTGACTTACCTGTTCCTGCATCACCAAAAAGTAACACGTTATTGGCAGGACTTCCGTTGATAAAACTCTCCGTATTATCTCTGAGTCTCTTCTTCTGAATCTCGTATCCGATAAGGTCATCCAGTTTAACATTGTCTGTATTGTTGATCGGAGAAAACTCTCCGGTTTTTTCATCTATTCTGAATGCGGTATTAAGCCCGAACATTCCTACACCATAATGTCTGTAGAAATCAGTTACAAGTGCCAGTGTATTCTCTGCCGCAACACGTTCTTTATCTTCATCGGAAATGAAATCCATGCTCTGAACATTCTTCAGGTTTTCTTCTATTGCATCACTGAGGGCTCTGACCTTCTTGGAAACATTTCTGTTATATATCTGACTTCTCTTATGGATTGACTTATAATTCGACACGATTGAAAAACAGTCTATACCAAGTCGCTCTTCAAGCTTGCTGAAATCAAAATTAAACAGTCTGTTAAATATCATCATATCTCTTAATACAATGGTATTCACGCTTCCGTTCTGATCCTCAGTTCTCTCCGATGTAAGTGAATACGGATTTTCATTTGTCACGATAACAAAGGTAATATAATCATGCCACAGGTTCTTATCGAATCCGTAGTTTGTTCCGATCTCAAGAAGTTTATGAATCTCTGTGTAAATCTCATCTATAATCTCGTCTCTGTCAAACTCCTCTTCATCTTCTTCATCGAAGTCCTGTCTGTCATATTCATCAATCTCACGCATAATCTCAGCCAGGTTCGTCAGAATACTGTCCTCATCAAATTCTCGATACATGATAAGTTTTGAAAGCTCTCTGTACATATCTATACCTCGCTATCTTCATCTCGTTAAGGATGATAAAAAACTATTTCTTCAAAAATTTACGTTTGAATACATCTAATATAGATGTCATCTCCTGCATCTTAAGTGCCAGAGCCATCGCTACATATGTTCCACCGCCTGCGGCAACAAGTATAAGAAGCTCCAGAATCTGCATTGATTTAGAGATTGTTTGTATGGACACACTATTTTCAAATATAATGGTTCCCGCCTGAACCACCAGGTACATAACAGCACAACAGATGGCACACTTCAGAACAGACTCTTTTATCTCACTTCCGTTTATACTTCCTATCTTTCTCCTAAGGAAGAAAGTCTGAATAGTAACACTGCAAAGACCGGTAACCGAATAAGCGAGTGCTATTCCATTTCCTCCCCAAAACTTAACAAATATAAATGTCAGAAGCGTGTTAAGCATGAAGATAAACAGATTAATTCGTACCGGAGTCTTTGTTTCTTTAACAGCATAAAATCCCTGAAGAACAACTCTTCTGACTGAATATGCCGCCATACCTATACAATAGCAAGCAAGTATCCCTGCAGTTATAACAACATCCTTTTCGGTAACTTTTCCTCTAAGATAGACAGCTCGTATAAGTGGTTCACGAACTCCTATCATTCCTACTGAACATGGCAGTATTATAAAAACTACATTTCTTATTCCCATAGACAGACTGGCTTTATAGCTCTTCATATCATTATGAGTAAAATGTTCAACCATCGTTGGGAAGATCGAAAGTGCGATCGAACCGGCAAAAATAGTTATCGGAAGTTCCATTATTCTGGAAGCCTCGCCGACACTAGTAAGAATTCCCGTATTAAGACCTGAAGCAAATCTCTTATTTACTACAAGATTGAGCTGTGAAACTCCTATTCCAAAAAGCATAGGCCAGAATAGTTTAAAGAACTGTTTAACACCTTCATGATCCAAATCTATAATCTTCTTATATATAAACCCATGTCTTTTCATAGGATACAGCTGATATGCGAAATTTATAAATGCACCGACAACAACACCTATGGAGAATCCTGCAATTCCTGCTTCCAGTTTATAAAGAAGATAACCTACACCAATAATGGTAAGACTATATAAAACAGCACCAATAGATGGAGGTGCAAAATCTTTATATGACTGAAGTATACCCTGGCAGATTCCGGCAAGGCACATAAAAAAGCTTTGAAAAAACATAATTCTGGTAAGCGTGATTGCGAGCTTTATAGCTTCGGGTTTCCAATCACTGAAATCTGTAAATACCGGAAGTATCTGAGGTGTAAATATAATACCTAATAAACTAAGTATAGCAGCTGCTATAGCTACTAAATTCAAGACGGAACTGGCCATCTTATATCCATCTTCTTCCTTGCGACTGGCTATATATCCGCTAAATACGGGAATAAATGCCGAAGATAATCCTCCACCTACAAGAAGTATGTATATAGTGTCCGGAATAGTAAATGCTGCGTTGTATGCATCCATATCGGGACTTGTACTCATTCCGAATATACTTGTCATTATTATCTGTCTTACAAAACTCAAAAGACTTGATACACAATTCAATATTACCAGAATACCGGCTGCTTTCATAACTCCGGTGGCTACATTTTTTTTCTTTTCCGCCATGATAACTCCTAGATTATGAGTGATTATGAACTACTATTCATATGCAATAATATAATGTATAGACTCTTCGAACAGTACCTGTCATCATACCACAATCTTGCCTTTATTGTCAAAAAAGCTCAGGGGCAAACCCCTGAGCTTTCTTAATATCAAGTATTATAAAGTAACTCCGTAAAAGTATCTTCTTTCACTAAACTTAGCCTTGAAAGTCTTTGCACCAACTTTTACTGTAGGTAAAATTGCTACCTTACCAAGAGATCTTGGTAATTCAACTGAAGTAACAGATCCGTCTACTGTCTGATACTTTGTATATTTATATTTCTGACCGGACTGAGTTACCTTATATATTGTATAGCTTGTTGCATTCTTTATTGGTTCCCAATTTAATGTAGCTGTACTAGATCCAGTATAATAATGACCACTCGTAACTGGCTGTGGTAAATATGACTTAACATCTGACCAAGCACTGTAAAGCTTAAGATTCTTTCCAGGTCCCTTTGCATCTTTTACAGTAACGTATGAACGAATCTTTACTTTAAATCCGGCATTCTTAATCTTTGCAATTGACTTACCACTGAAAGTTGGATATGAACCTTTTTTGTTAAATGTTCCTATCTTTTTATTTGCAAGTGTTGAAATCTGAACCTGATATCCATCCGGGTATATAGCTCCGGTAGCATTATAATAAGCACTCCAACCAATCTCAGGCTTGCCTGTACCAGGTTTCCAGCTGTCCAGGTATAAATTCTTTGGCTTAGCAGGTGCAGCATAAAGTATTTTATATGCATATGAATAGCTCTCTTTACCATCAGAACCTACTGCTGTAACCTCTACTGAATACTTCATTCCCGGAGTAGCTGCTGAAAATGTCGCTGCATTAGAAGTTACATAACCTGAAGTCAGATATGCAGAACTTCCAAAAACTTTAAGCTTTACGCCATAGCGAACTGCTCCCTGAACTGGCTGCCAACAAAAAGTAATCTTCTTACCCTTTGCTGATACCTCATAAACAGCAGAAGGTGCAGAAACTGCAGCCTTTGATTCAAGGCTTGGAATTGCCAATACTGAGAAGGCAATCATCAAGCCCATAAGTAAACTTAATATCCTCTTCTTTGTTTTCATATATCGAAAACCTCCTTGTAAAAATAAACATATCACCTTGCGTTACTAATCATTATCCCAAAATAACTGTAGATTTTCAACCAAAAAAAATGCACAAACTTAATTGTGCATTTTTTAATGATTTACTTATTCATTATATATTCATCCATAGCTGCAGCTGCCTTCTTTCCGGCACCCATTGCAAGGATTACTGTGGCAGCTCCGGTAACAGCATCTCCACCTGCGAAGACACCATCTCTTGTTGTAGCTCCGTTTTCGTCAGCTACTATACAACCACGTTTGTTTGTATCAAGACCTTCTGTTGTACTCTTGATAAGAGGATTTGGAGATGTTCCGATTGATACTATAAAGCAATCAGCTTCGATCTCATTTATCTTTCCTTCTACAGGGATAGGACTTCTACGACCTGACTCATCAGGTTCTGAGAGTTCCATCTCCTGACAACGTATAGCCTTAACTCTTCCTTCTTCACCTACTACTTCTATAGGATTGTTGAGAAGCTTGAATACAATTCCTTCTTCCATAGCGTGCTCAACTTCTTCCTTACGTGCAGGAAGTTCTTCCATAGAACGTCTGTAAACGATAGTAACGTCTGCACCAAGACGCTTTGCTGAACGAGCTGCATCCATGGCAACATTTCCACCACCTACGATAACAGCTTTCTTTGGATGTTCGATAGGTGTTTTTGATCCTTCCTTAAATGCCTTCATAAGATTAATTCTTGTGAGAAACTCATTTGCAGAATATACTCCGTTGAGGTTCTCGCCAGGAATATTCATGAAACGAGGAAGACCTGCTCCTGATCCAACAAATACTGCTTCGTATCCGAACTCATCAAAGAGTTCATCTATAGTGATCGACTTTCCTATTACAACATTTGTCTCAATCTTAACGCCAAGTGCCTTAAGTCCGTCTACTTCCTTCTGAACGATTGCCTTAGGAAGACGGAATTCAGGAATACCGTAAGCAAGAACTCCACCCGGTGTATGAAGTGCTTCGTAGATTGTTACTTCATATCCCTTCTTTGCAAGGTCTGATGCGCATGCGAGTCCTGAAGGACCACATCCGATAACTGCACACTTATGTCCATTTGGCTCAGGCTTTGCAGGAGCTTCTGTAACGTTCTTATTATGCCAATCAGCTACAAATCTCTCAAGACGTCCGATTGCTACAGGCTCGCCCTTGATACCACGAACACACTTGGATTCGCACTGTCTCTCCTGTGGGCAGACACGTCCACAAACAGCAGGAAGTGAGCTTGAGCGATTAATAACCTGATAAGCTCCTTCAAAATCTTTCTCTGCTATCTTCTGGATAAACTCCGGAATTGAAATCTGAACAGGACATCCATCCATACAAGGATGTGTTGGACAGTTAAGGCAACGCTGTGCCTCATCGATAGCCTGCTCCTCTGTGTATCCGAGAGCTACCTCTTCAAAATTCTTATTTCTAACATTAGGATCCTGTGAAGGCATAGGATTCTTGTCCATTCTCATATTTGGCATCTTACTACACCTCCTTATTAAGCATGTTACATGCTTCTTCTCTGGCCTTAAGCTCAAATGGCTTATAGATTCCACCTCTTGCCATAGCCTCGTCAAAGTCTACTTCAAATCCGTCAAAATCAGGACCGTCAACACATGCGAACTTAGTCTCTCCACCTACTGTAAGACGACAGCATCCGCACATACCTGTTCCGTCAACCATGATAGGGTTCATGCTGACAACAGTTTTTACATTATATTTTTTAGTAGTCATTACTACGAACTTCATCATGATAAGTGGTCCGATAGCGATAACTTCATCAAACTCTTCACCATTCTTTATAAGCTCTTCAAGTGGTGCAGTTACAACACCCTTCTCTCCCGCAGATCCATCATCTGTCATAAGAATGTAGTTGCTTGATGCAGCACGGAATTCATCTTCAAGGATAACAAGATCCTTGTTACGGAATCCAACTATAGAAGTAACTTCACATCCGATATCGTGAAGCTTCTTAGCAACAGGATATGCGATGGCACAACCAACACCACCACCAACTACTGCTACTTTCTTAAGTCCTTCTGTTTCGGTTGCATTTCCGAGAGGTCCAACAAAATCGTGAACACTATCCCCTACATTCAGTGAGTTGAGGATCTCAGTTCCTGCTCCAACAATCTGGAAAATGATTGTTACTGTTCCTTTTTCTCTGTCATAACCTGCAATGGTCAGAGGGATTCTCTCTCCATCTTCTGTTGCTCTGAAGATTATGAACTGGCCCGGCTCTGCCTTACGAGCAACAAGCGGTGCCTCAATCTCCATGAGGGTAACAGTAGGATTAAGAGATTCTTTTCTTACAATCTTGTACATTCTTCTCATAACTCCTTTGTTCCTGGATTTATTCGATATTAACCATTCAGAATATAGCATATATAACAGAATAATCATAAATGATTATTCTGTTATATATGCCAACCTTCAAATGAGGTTACTTCCTATTAATAAAGAAGCATCTTCTGAATAGTGAACGAAATTACTCCACATTATAGAGTATAGATGCTTATGTTTCAACAGTTTTTTCGTATATTTGTTAAGTTTTCTTTACTATTATCTATTCATCTCTTGATTATTTTAAGTTTTTTTTATATAATACAAAAGCCGGTACAAAAGTACTGGCTTATATTTGGAGTCGTATCGAAGTGGTCATAACGGGGCGCACTCGAAATGCGTTTGCCCTCCGGGGCACGAGGGTTCGAATCCCTCCGACTCCGCTCTAATCCGGTTTTCAGCCGGAATTTTTTTTACTCTTTTAGCCACCCATTTTCAACTGCTCTGTCCAGATTATCTGAAAGCCATTTATATACTTCAGGCATGAATTCTCTAATTATTGCCATTCGATTTTCAACAGCCCCTCTGCTGGTTCCGTTTTCAATCCATGTAAAACCTTCTGTAAGAGAATTATGAAGAAATGGCTGAAGACTGTCCATGCAGGAAGCGTATTTTGCATCGGGTGTCTGTCTCGCATCAAACTCTTCCCAAAGGTCTCTTATCATCTTACCTTGTTCTTCCGGAAGCTGTGAAAACAGTTTATCTGCCGCTTCTTTCTCACGTTCAGCTTTACTCTCATTTGCTTTCATATCATATGCAAAAGTATCACCTGCGTAGATTTCAATAAGATCATGCACTACACACATCTCAACTGCACGGCTGACATTTACAGGCTCTATAGCATATTCTTCAAAAAGCATTGCCATCACCGCTATATGCCATGAATGTTCTGCGTCATTCTCTCTTCTGCTTTTGTCAAGAATTACGGTCCTTCGTAATATACCGGTCATCTTATCTATTTCAGCCGAAAATTTAAGTTGTTTATCAAGCCTTACATTTCCACTGGACAGAAAATTCTCTAAACCCATTTTTTTCTCCTTTTTTCTTATTTCGCACATCTAATGATTACAATAATATCCTTTTGTACGAATTATGTCAAAAATGACAACCGGGATCTCATTAATCCCGATTGCCATTTTAAATTACTTAGTTTCTATATTAATAGTCTGTTACTGATACATAACAACCTTAGTTCCCGAAGGAATATTTTCGTATATCCACTTAGCATTGTTTATATCAAGACGGATACATCCCTGTGAAGCTGTTACTCCTATTCGTCCATCCATAATATTCTCCATACTGCCCGGATAATAAAGTACTGAATGGAAGAGGAAGTTACCCGAAATCTGGCTAGCATACCAGCATGTATATCCATGATCCTCTCCGAAATGATATATATGCTCACCTATAGTGAACACTCCATTAGGTGTATTAACACCATCTGTACATGGGAATGTTTTTACAGATGTCCATTTATTCTGACTTCCTGTGAATATCCCTACCTTATGATCTGTTCGGTTAACAAGAATAAGGAAATTGGTAGAACTTGAATATTCCTGAGCCTTAAGTAACATAGGATCGGATATTCCACCGCTCTTTCCAAAATCATATCTCTGCCCATCTATAACATGAACTCCGGTTGCCATCTCTCCATTTGGAAGAAGATAATACCAATATCCACCTGAACTTATCCATGCAGATCTTGCCATTCGTCCATCATTATAGAAGTAGTAATACTTCTTCTTTTCTTTAAACCAACCGGTCTTTGCTGAACCGTCTTTACGTATAAAATACCATTCTTTTTGATATTTGAACCAGCCTCTCTTATGAAGAAGACCAGTCTTTTTTAAGTAATAACGTTTTCCGTTTTCAGTTATCCACTCTCCTCTTACCAGAGCACCATCTTCTCCGAAGTAATACCAGCCGCGTGGAGTCTGTTTCCAGCCGGTCTTCATAACACCTTTCTTATCAAAGAAATACTTCTTACCATTTATCATTCTCCAACCGGTAAGTCTCTTACCTGCTGAAGTTGTATAATACCATTTATTATGATACTTAATCCATCCCGTTTTAAGGTATCCGGACTTATCAAAGAAATACCATCCTCCGTCTATCTTCGACCATTTATCCTTTGGATAATATCCATCCTCGTATTCATACCATTTTCCCTGTGGATTGGTCTTCCAAGTGCCCGAACCATGACTACCTGCCGCTGCTACATCGATTTTTGGAACAAATGCAACAATCAATGTCATAAGCGCAAGTACAGCAAAAATTATTCTGACATTTCTACTATTCTCTCTCATAGCTTCCCTTTCTATTTTTCGATTTATATATTACTTTAGCGCAACTTTAAAGAAATATAGCAGTAGAATGCATATAAAAGCCATCTATTTATAGGGATTTTGAAAACTTTAAGAATTTTATTTCATATTCATAATTATATCTCTTGCTATACTCTCTTCAATAGGCGCTGCAAATACTCCCGGCTCAAATTCTTTTATGGAACCTATACCATCCTGAAGAACAAAACGAAGCTTACCATCACGAACTTTCTTATCTGTATATAGCTTCTTTACAAGTGTTTCCCTGTCAATATAAGAAGGAATCTCAGTAGGCAGACCGGCTTTTGCAAGTAATGCTACAACTCTGTCTCTTTCCTCCTGATTAAGAAGCCCCATCTTAAGTGCAAGATCAACTTCTGCAACCATACCTATCGAAACAGCTTCACCGTGCATCAACTCATAATCGCTAACTGTCTCTATTGCACGACCAACCGTATGACCAAGATTAAGAACCTCTCTGAGACCTGATTCTCTTTCATCCTTCATTACTACTTCATACTTAATCCTGCAATTTGCCTCAGCTATATGCTCACATGCCTTCGGATCAAGTGCAAGAATCTCATCTATATGGTCATCAAGATAGTTAAAGAATTCTCCATCTGCTAAACAAGCATGTTTAATGGTTTCTGCAAGACCACTTATTACCTGTCTCTTTGGAAGTGTTTTCCAAGTTGCTATATCAAGATACACCTTGACCGGCTGGTTAAATAATCCAATCAGATTAGTTGCAAGCTGTGTATCAACAGCAGTCTTTCCTCCTACAGATGCATCAGCTGCAGCAAGTAATGTTGTAGCGTAGTTAATAAATGGAACACCTCTTCCAAATGTTCCTGCGAGAAATCCTGCAAGATCGGTTACAACACCACCTCCTACGGCAATAATACAGCAGTCTCTTCTAAATCCTTTAGAAAGAAGTTCATCTTCCAGCTGAGCCTTTACTTCTCTGGTCTTACTCTTCTCTCCTTCAGGAAATACGAAAAGATCAGCCTGATATCCGGCTTCTTTTATACGATCATATATTTCACGTCCATATAAGTCAACTACTATACTATCTGTTATAACTGCAAACTTATGGATCTTTCCAACCATTCCATTCTTAAGATCCTGAATAAGATTATCCATCAGTTCATATCCGATAGTAACATCATAGCTGTCATCAACTACTTTTTTAAGTTCTACTCTAAATGTACTCATTTATATTTTACTTTCTCCTATATATATTGCTCAGTAAACAACAAAAATTAAATATGTCTAACCGTTCTCTAAGTATATACATGTTTCTTTAAAAAGTCCAGTTTATATAGAAACAAAGTTAATTATAATACAAAAAAACTCCCAACAACCGTTAGGAGTGAACGTGGACGCTCGGGGACTCGAACCCAGGACCGTCCGGTTATGAGCCGGATGCTCTAACCAACTGAGCTAAGCGTCCTTTTTAATAGTAGTGACCCGGACGGGAATTGAACCCGTGTTACCGCCGTGAAAGGGCGATGTCTTAACCTCTTGACCACCGGGCCTTAAGTAAAAAGCTCCCCGAGTTGGGCTCGAACCAACAACCCCGCGGTTAACAGCCGCGTGCTCTACCATTGAGCTATCGAGGAATGGCAGCTTCCTTTAGGAAGCTGTCCTGCGAAGCAGGATTTGCTGGCGCGTAGCGCCGCAAACCGTACGTACCGGCAAGCGCAATCTCCCGTCCTGCGAAGCAGGATCTGCTGGCGC
>JAFZXD010000180.1 GCA_017616955.1 Eubacterium sp.
GGGACTATCATGATAGATCCAAACAAGCTGAAGTTTGGGCTACTTTTGATCGCCGCATCCATGAAATTGGTAAAATTGATGATGTCACTTTAATTCTTGACGCAGTCAATGACACTAATGAAGTTCGCAAGTTCTTAAGGAGTGTTGTTTCAAGGATGAGCTTCAGTGATGCCGATACAGATAATTATGTAGCTAGAATACTGACTATCCTTAACTCTGAAAAGTTTGCAATAAATGATCTGAATGTTTTGGTAAGCGAGATGCAGCTGGAAATGGAAGAGGCTCAGATAAGCGAAGCGTTTAATCAGCAGCCTCAATTTACAGCTCCTGTACCTGAAGTGCCGCAACCGATAACTCCGATTGAGGAAGCAGCACCGGAAGAACCACCTGTACAGGAGCAGATGCCTGAACCGGCACCTGAGGAGCCGCAACCGACAACTCCGATTGAGGAAGCGGCACCGGAAGAACCACCTGCACAGGAGCAGATGCCTGAACCGGCACCTGAGGAGCCACAACCGATAACTCCGAATGAGGAAGTGACACCGGAAGAACCTCAGGGTCCGATGATCATACCGGGCTTTGCGACGGGACCATCTTTTGAGGAGAGTTTGGGAGATGATGTTCCAAAGTTTGCAGTTCCTTCGCAGGAAGAGATCTCGCGATATAATGATGGATTAGATAACGGAACGTTAGATTCGGCACCTGTTAAAAGATTTGATCCGATGACAGGTCAGCCTTTAGAGAATAACAATATTCCTATGGGACAGCCATTTAATCCGTTTAATGTGGAGAGCCCATTTATCCCACAGAATCCAATCTATAATCCATTTGGCGAACCGGCACCGATGAATAATCCTTTTGCAGGACAACCACCGATGGGTAATCCTTTTGCGGGACAACCACCGATGGATAATCCATTCGCAGGACAACCACCGGTAGCAAATCCTACTATGGATCAATCGCCGATGGACAATCAATTCATAGGACAACAGCCTGTACAGAATCCGATAGCTGAGCAGGCACAGGAACAGAATACTTTAGGAGGACCGATTCCTCCTGCACAGGCTCCTTCCGATGGGCAGCCTCAGCAGGATCCGGATCTTCCGAGACCGCATTTTGTCAGAGACAAAACCGGTGAAAAGATATTTATTGATAAGGATGAATTCAGGATTGGAAAGTCGAAGATTCACTCCGACTATGCCATTGAGAATAATACCGCGATCAGTCGTGTTCACGTAATAGTGACAAAAAGAAACGGGGCTAGCTATCTTAGGGATAATGAATCTACAAACGGAACATGGATAGAAGGCGAGAGATTAGAGCCGGGGAGAGAGGTGCTTCTCAAGGCAAATATGAAAGTCAAGTTCGGAGATGAAGACTTTACTTTCTACCTTAGAGAGGGAGTATAGAAAAATGGAATTCACAGCAACATATAATACTGATATTGGTATCAGGAAAAGTACCAATCAGGATTCACTTGCTATGCGAATTATAGACACGCCTGACGGAGAGGTGGCATTTGCCATAGTCTGCGATGGAATGGGCGGTCTTGCTAAGGGTGAACTTGCTTCGAAAGAAGTTATAGATGCATTTTGCAAATGGTTTGATGAAGACTTTTGTGCTCAGGTAGTTGATGGAACATTCACTGCACTGAGGTTAAGAGATGATTGGAATGGAATAATACAAAACGAGAACCGTTTGTTGGGAATATATGGTTCCGATCACAATATAATGCTGGGTACAACGATATCCGCATTGCTCATATACAGAGATGAATTCTACATAGTTCATGTAGGTGACAGCAGGGTTTACGAACTTGCAAATAATGTCAGAATACTTACTAAGGATCAGACATTTGTTGCAAGAGAAGTAGCAGCGGGAAGAATGACTCCTCAGGAGGCGAAGATAGATCCGAGACGAAGTGTTCTTTTGCAGTGCGTGGGGGCGTCTGCAACAGTAGTACCGGATTTTCTGAAAGGTAAAGCACAGAAGGGGGCAGTATATTTTGTTTGTTCTGATGGATTCAGACATCAGATTTCAGACGAAGAAATTATGGAGAAGTTGGGGCCAGAGAGCACACCAACGGTTGAAGAGTTAAAGTATGGTTGTGTATATCTAACAGAGCTCGTAAAAAATAGGAAAGAGACAGACAATATAACAGTTGCAGCAATAAAAACTATTTAATGGGGATTAAAGAATGTTAAAAGAAGGTACCGTACTGGACGGAAAATACGAAATATTGAGACGAATAGGCGAAGGTGGTATGTCTATCGTTTATCTTGCTCGTAATAACCGTATGAACATGCAGCTTGCCGTCAAAGAGATCAAGAATGACGGTTCAAAAAGCATGGAGATTCTTCTCAAGGGGTTGGAGCGTGAGGCAAATATCCTGAAGAACGTGGATCATCCTGTTATTCCGCGTATCATCGATATTGTTAAACACGGCGGCACTATCTGCGTTGTTATGGACTTTATCGAAGGAGAAAACCTTGCGGATAAGCTCAAAGAGGTAGGAAGTTTTTCTCAGGAGCAGGTTATTGAATGGGGACTGGAGCTTGCTTCTGCTTTGGATTATCTTCACTCGATGAACCCTCCGATCATTTACAGGGATATGAAACCTTCCAATGTCATGCTTAAACCGGATGGTGGTGTTAAGCTGATCGACTTTGGAACTGCAAAAACATATGATATAGAAAATAATGCTGATACAACAGCTCTCGGAACAAGAGGTTATGCGGCTCCGGAGCAGTTTGGTGATGCATTTGGACGAGGCATATACAAGACGGATGCCCGTACGGATATATATAATCTGGGAGCTACTCTGTATCACATGGTTACAGGAAAGAATCCTCAGGAGCCTCCATATGAGATGGTTCCGATCAGACAGGTGAATATGTCACTGTCTACCGGACTTGAGGAGATAATTCTTAAATGTACGAAACCTAATCCAAACGAAAGATATCAGTCATGTTCGGAACTTATATATGCACTTGAACACTATACAGAACTTGATGAGAATTATATAAAACAGAACAGAAAGAAAGTTACGTTGTTCGCAGCGACGGCTGCCCTTACCGTGATATGTGCATTACTTTCGGTTGGCGGTAAAGTCGGAATGAACAGGAAGGCTGCAGAGAATTATTCCGCATATGTAGAAGCCGGAGATATGAAGAGAGTCGAAGGAGACTATGTAGGTGCGGCATTTGAATATAAGAAGGCATTTGACCTAAATGAAAAAGAAACCGATGCATATGTGAAGTTTATCGATCTGTATATTGATGCTCAGGGAGATGTCGAATCGAAGAGTGAAATTGACCTGAACTCAGGACTCACGGTTATCGCAAATAAGATAAAAGACGGAGTCGGTGGTGTCGATAAGAACAACGAAGTATTATACAGAATGGGTCTTGCATATTTTGTCGAACTTAAAGACCCGAAAACTGCGGCGAAGTATTTTACCAAGGTAGATCCGGAGGATGAAGCATATGGTCAGCTTGCCGGATATTACGGACATATATCGACTATTCTGATGAGTGCAAATCCGAATCCGAATGAACTTATTCAGAACGTTGATGAATTTGCAGAATATAATAAGAACAATTTTTCAAATGATAATGAACAGAAGTTTATAAATTATAAAACAATAGGCTCACAGTATACAACGTATCTGTCAACAGAAGGAGTTCCCGAAAAATCTATCCAGAGGATGGAAGAGGCGCTTGAGGCACTTGACAGTTATACGGGTGACGGACAGGCAGATTATGCATATGAATTCAGTCGAAATCTGGCTGAAACATATTTCCAGTATGGACAGAGTAAGATAACCGAAGCAGGTGATGTTACCGAGGCAGCAGATTATCTGAACAGTTCTGTGGACTATTATCAGGAAGTAGTCGATCTTATAAGCGGTAAAGTTAATGTTGGCGCGTCTACTTCAAATGAAACCATAAAGGGTTATATCACAAGCTATGTTGTTGCGATGAATAGAATAGCTGAGATATATGGCCTTTTGGGTGAAAAAGACAAGGCGGTAGGAGCATATAAGAAAGCGGAAGCTGATCTGGGGGAGGGAAATCCTGAAGCCAAAGCGGTTTATGCTTCACACCTTTATTTTCTATATTCTATCTTTAAAAATACCGATCAGGATCCCGCAAAGTGGACACCGGATCAAAAGAAAGAAATTCTTGAGGTATACCATAACGGTAATAAGATAGAGGGAATCGAGGACAATCAGACTTGGAGAAAACGTTCCAGTGATATGGAGAATCTGGAAAGCAGTATGAGTTCTTCTTCCAAAGATAAGACTGATGATAAAAAATCATCAGGGGAAGGAGAGTGATTGCCATGGGAATATATAGTGTAATGTATTATGGCGGACTGGTTTTAGCAATTCTCTTTTTGATCGCATCAGTTATCATATTCTTCGGTATGAAGATACCTCATGCTTTCGGAATAGTTACAGGAAGAACGCAGAAGAAGGCTATAGAGGAGATCAGAGCCGGAGGAACAATAAAAAAAGGCAAGAGAAAGGTAAAGCAAAGCGATATTCTCGTAAGGGACGTAGATGTTTCCGGTATGTCATCTGCACCATTAAAAACTGATAAGTCGGGTGCAATGGAAGATGCCAGAAAAAGGGCCGAGGCTGATGCAAAAGCTGCAGCACAGAGTGAAGCCGAAGAGATGGCTGCTCGCGAAGCTGAGGCTGCTAAAAATGTTGAGGAACAAGATACAGAAGTCCTCACATATAATGATATGAAAAACAAGAACAAACCTGTCCCTTCAGGTGAAGAATCAACATCTGTTTTAGTAGATTCCGATCAAACGGTAAGAGGTGCTTCGGTGGGAATGCCTCCGAAGGAAAATGTTTCTATAGACGAAGAAGCTGAGACAGACTTACTTAGAAGCAAACCTAGAGGTAATATAGTGCCTGATGCCGATGTTACGGATGTTTTGATTTCACCGAATATAGGATTTGATTCGAATAGTACAGATATATACGGAACTGTAAGTCCGGAGACTACTTCAGTACTCAGAGCAGATATGACGATGGGTGTTGATTCAGTCAGACCGGCAGGGAAAAGGGATTTTCCTGAAATAACTGTCATCTATAGTGAGACTGTAGTCCATACAGATGAGAGTTTATAAAAGGAGGGGAGAAATGAAAAGTATTAAGAAAGGCGGCGAAAAGCTGAAAAGGCCAATGAAAATCAGGGTCATAGCGCTCGTGATGGCATTTGTTATGGTCACATCAGTTTTAGTCATTACCAACCGAAATGGTAAGGTTGAAGCCGTTAGTGAAATGGTTTCCGAAACAACATATCTTTCGGGCATGGCATTGAAAGATGGCGATGCTTATTCAGTACATGTGCCGTGCGATAATATAAAGTTCACATTACCGGCTATTCCCGGTCAATCTACAGTAAGTGAAGACACTGTAGTATATACAAATGATGAAGAAAATGCTTGGTCTCTGACAGCAACAGATGATTTAAAAGTTGAACACCAAGTAAAAAAATCTGTCACAACTAATTATGAATGGACAGGAGATGTAGCTTCTGAAGAAGGAGCATTTACGATCACATCTTCAGAATCCGGATCAAAAGTAGCGACAGTAAGAAAGACAGTAACAACTACGTATACGGATAATGATACAGTTATAGCTGATCTGACAGGAAGTCCGGCTGTAGAAAATACTGATGCATACACAATAATAACTGATGCGCCGGCCGGTATTTCTATTGATGAAGTAACCGGAGTGATATCTGATGCTGATAGTGGAAAAAGTGATAGTGATATAGTTTTCTACTATGGTGACAGTCGTTACAGTATCGGAGACGATACGACATTGCTGACAAAGTCGGAAGCGGACAATAAGCTTGCCGGTTTTGATGATGGCAATTACCAGGTAACAAAGTATATAGTTGGTGAATATAGTTCAGAAGGAAAGACTCTCTGGACAGCGTCATCGACATATTCATATACAAAGAATGCTGTGCTTGTTGAAGGGATTACAATCTCGGAGGATGGCAACCCGCAGCATAAGACTGAAAAAGCTCAATATGAAGAAGCTGTAAATTTTTCAGGAGTTAATCCAAACAATGATGTAATTATATCAATAAAAACTGATGATATTAATGCGAAGGTTACTGTAGATCCGGCTATGACGGTGAATCATTCCGAACATAATAATACATTTACAGTGCCGGGTGATATCGGAAAGAATGATACATATGAACCATACGCTGTTACTGTAAAAGATTCGCTGGGGAAAGTACAAAAGATAAATTTCGCGATATACTATGGTAATGGTACACCTAGTATTTCGGCTGATGTCATAACAGGTGCAAGTGAAGTAGATGGAGTAAACTATGTATCCGGTAATTCAGATACACTTGAATTTAGTGCTACGGCAGAAGCACCTGATGCGCAGATTGTTGATGCAAATGTTGAGATATCCAAGAACAGCGATATGTCCAATCCAACAAGTACCAAGTCGGCAAATGTATCCGGTGGAAGTATATCAGCGGAGATAACCAAATCAGATCTTAACGAAGGCGATAATTATATCAGAGTAAGTGCAAAAAGTGATTATGGTATAACGACAAAATCAAGTACGACATTAAAGCTTGTTATGGATTCAAAGAATCCTGTACTTTCAAATCCTGTACTTAGTCAGGGTGGAAGTAATATAGCTGACGATGCCACAATAACTTGTGCAAAGGATGCTGAGATTACTTTGGATTTATCTGATGCAGCTCCTTCGAGCGGTATTGATAAAGTTGTAGTAAACAGAGCGATTTCTGAAGGTGGTGATTCGCCTGTAAGTGAAGCTCCTGAGATATCAGGCAGCAAAGTAACTTTGAAAATCCCTGCTAAGACAGACGATTCGGGAAAATCTTATATATATAAGTTTAAAGCGTATGATAAAGCGGGAAATGAATCAGCGGAAGTAACTAAGAACGTAAAGTTTGATAATGATGCTTCGTTGAAAATAACACGTAAAGTTTTGCCTTCAATGAAAAATGCATTTGCTGTATGGGAAGGTACAAAAGTTGCAGTAATAGATTATGAAGTTACTTCGGACGTAGAAATTAATGAGAATGCAACTATAACCATTGACGGAGAAGATAAATCTGCTTCGGCTGAGTTTGTAAAAGATGGTTTTATGCATTATACATATACTATCAACTATTCTCAGAGTAAAACCATAAATAATATTGTGTTTACAGTAAAGAATAAGAATGGATTCAGCGTTTCCGATACGCTCGAGGTTCTCCATATCGATGTTGCAGATCCTCAGGATAACGGAATTTCCGGAGATAATAAATGGCAGAAGAGCTTTTTCCTTAGCGGAACTGTTAGTGATCCTCAGGACGGGGATGCGGATGCGGTTTCCGGACTCAGTTCAGCTAAATATTCGATTTCAAATTCAAAGGCAGATGTTTCAGCTAAAGATATAAGTATCTCGGAAGGAAAAGGTGTTGTTAATATAGAAGTACCTGAATCAAAGACAACAGAAGGTACTAAGATAAAATTTGACTTAGCAGATAAGGCTAATAACACTTACAGTAATACATATACTTACTATATAGACAATACGCCTCCTAAAGCAGATCTCTCTATATCCGGTAAGGATTTATCGAGTCTTGATGATTATTATCTTAAGAATGATCCGGTCATCAAGTATAGCGGAAGTGATGCACTGAGTGGCCTTGCCGATACAAACGGAATCGTATTCAGGATTAACGGAACCGAGTACAAAAATGTATCCGGAAAGAAGCTCAGCGATATAGTAGGAGGTACAAGCGATACAACAGAGTATAATGTTGAGCTTGTAGTAACAGATAAAGCCGGAAACAGTACGGTCCAGAAAACAGTCTTTATGGTTGATATATCGAAACCAGACATAACAGTTACTAAGTCTATTGATGGAAAGTATACCAATTCAAATGTAACGGTTAAGATTCAGGTTAAGGAATCTAATCTTAAAGATTATGTGATCAAGAGAAATGACAAGGAAGTTAATGTCAAACTTACAAAGAAGGGTGACGAATATGTTGGTTCATTTGTAGTAGATAAGAAAAACTACGGAAACAACAAGGTGACAGTAGAAGTAACGGATGCGAGTGGAAATACTTCAGAAGGTTCGACCTCATTTGTAATAGATACAAAAGCTCCTAAAGTTACAACGCAGATATCAAAGGATGGAAATACATGGTATGACTTCAATGTGGATGAGCCACTTGATGAATTCCTTCAGTTCTATCCATACGTACGAGTTAAGGTTAAGGATGATTACGAAGATCCTGACAGTGAAACTGTTGAGATGACATATACTCCGTTTAATGATTCGGAGGGATATACAGATACTGTAACAGGAAAGAAATATCGTTTGTCTTCATCAAAGGGTAATGAAGAAGGTCAGTATGAATTTGATTTTGCAGTAAAAGATAAGGCTGGAAATAAGGGTATAAATGTGACCGGTGATTACACTGAAGAGGAAGCAATAACCGATCTCAGAATGTGCTTCTCAGTTGATAAGACGGCACCGAAGCATAACCTGTATATTACAACTCCAAATCCTGCAAACTTTGACAAGTTCAACAATACTTATAAGAATGTAGTTCGTAAGTTCAAGGACAAGAAAGACC
>JAFZXD010000181.1 GCA_017616955.1 Eubacterium sp.
AACCAATCCTGCGAAGTACAAGGGAGAATATCCGGATGTGATGAAGGGTAAGGACCTCTATACAGCCTGGATGAAGGTGTGGGACTGGATGCCTTCACAGCCGAGATATTTCTATAGAAGTGAGTTTCTGAAAAGGAATAATATAAGATTCATCGACGGAATGCTTCATGAAGATGAGAGCTTTGCGTTTGATGTCCTGATGAATGCGAATAGAGTCAATGTTTCGGAGGAGGCTTTCTTTATAAGAAGATTCAGATCTGCGTCTATCATGAGCAGTGGTCCGAGTATGAAGAATGTTGAGAGCTGTATCGAGATACTTGATCATGTAAGTGAGTTTAGGGATAAATGTTCTGATGATAAGGAACTGTGTGATTCTATAGATTATTATGTCAGAAAGCTTACCAGAGATACCGTAAGAAAGTACAGAAGTGTAAAGGAATCCGGTAAGAGTACGTCAATATCGGAAGCGGTTCTGAAGAATCCCCGAAAGGTGATGCTCTTAGAACAGGTTAAGAAGAGAAGTCATTTGGAATTGTACGCTTGTTCTTCGTATTATCATGTTCTGATAGCTCTAGCGAAGGCTATGACCAGAGGGATAGAGATTGATCTGGTATTAGAGGAACATGGTGTTGAGACTGCGGATGAACTGGCACCGCGAATAGTAAATGCTGCTTTGGATGCGGTAAACCAGGTATATGTAATTCCGACTGACAAGGAAGTAGATCCTTATGAGCAGAAAGAAACCGGCGGAGATGAGAAACTGGCAGAGAAGCTTGTAACGTATGTGGAAAAGCAGCTGGGGAATAAAAATGAAAACAGGAAATGGTACGAAAGATATGATGATGTAAATATATTCTGGGATCTGGGATATGTCGGAACATATCTGAATATCAAAGGTCTAAACTATACTCTTCATGAAGACAGTCTGGATTCATATAAATGCATCAGAGAGAACCGACCGAATTATACATATATATTTGACGAAGAAAAGCGGGCAGAACATAAGGGTGTGATTCCATTTGGCTATTCGCCGTTTTGTGTGAACGTGGAAGTAAATGACAAGAATGGGATTCAGATCCCCGGAGATAAAGTTAGAGAGTTAAGACGTGAGGATCTGATGAATGAACTTACGTCCGATCAGAAATGCAGAATACTAAAGGCATTTCTTTCGGAGGATTTAAAGGTCAGCGAAGGAGCGGTTCTGATACTTACAGAGCCATTTGCCGTGACGGGACGACTTCCGGACAGAGACAGTCAGATCAGACTATATCGAAAGATTACAGAGGAATACGGAAAAGATCGGCAGATTCTTATAAAGGCTCATCCGAGAGATGACCTTGACTATGGATTGTACTTTCCCGACGCTGTGATAATCGAAAAAAATATGCCGATGGAGGTGCTAAACTTCGACGAGAGTGTGCATTTCGATACAGCGGTTACGGTCACATCGTCAGCGATAAAAGGATTGAGATTTGTTGATAAAAAGATATATCTGGGGAAAGAATATTGGTTATCTTTTAAGGAGGAACAGAGATGAAGATTACAGGAATAATACCGGCGAGATATCAGTCCTCGAGATTTCCGGGAAAACCGTTGGCACTTATTGCCGGAAAACCAATGATATGGTGGGTATATAACCAGGCTGCAAAAGTAAAATCATTTAATGAATTGATGGTTGCTACAGACAGTAGTGAGATATATGAGACGTGCAATGAACTGGGTATTCCTGTTGTAATGACGAAAGACACTCATCCAACCGGAACAGACAGACTGGGCGAGATTGCCGAAAAGTCTGATTCGGATTTCTTTGTAAATATTCAGGGTGATGAGCCTCTCATCGAGCCGGAGATTATAGAGAGAATCATAGATTATAAGATAGCGAATCTCGAGGTGGAGATCATTAACACTATGGCTCCCCTTAAGCCGGATCAGGATGTAAAGGAACTCTCCATTGTTAAGGCTGCAGCTGCTCTGAACGGCGACCTGCTTTACCTTTCCAGGTCACCGATACCTAGATCGAAGAAGGGTGATGAGGTACATTTCAAGAGACATCTTGGCTTGTACGGGCTTTCAAGAGAAGCGCTTCTCTTTTATGCAAATAAGGAGAGGGGATATCTGGAAAGTATCGAGGATGTGGAAATGCTTCGCTTTATGGAAAATGGTTACCGCATAAAGATATTGGAAGTAACTACAGAAAGTATCGGGGTAGATAATCCGGAGGATATAGCTAAAGTAGAAGAAATCCTTTCAGGACATAAATCAAACTAATCAGATAATCGAGGGAAAAGATATGCCTAAAGTTTCGGTACTGATACCGGCGTATAACGTTGAAAAATATGTAGAAGAATGTCTGGACAGTATACTTAATCAGACGATGCAGGATTTTGAGATCATATGTGTCGATGACTGTTCTACTGATGGAACACTTCGTATTCTCAGGGAATATGAGGAGCGGGATGACAGGATACACGTCTATACTCATGATGTAAATAAAGGGCAGTCAGCAGGCCGCAACCTCGCTTTATCAAAGGCTTCAGGCATGTATGTATATATGATGGATTCTGATGATAAACTAGTTCCCGGTGCGCTTGAGGAACTCTATCTGGCAGTGAGCAAGGATGATCTGGATCTGATAGGTTTTGAGACAGAAAACTTTGCTGATGACATGACATTTGAAAGTAATGCCAGAATAAAAACACTGACATACCGTGATACAGAAGTTCTGAGTGGAAGGGAAGCCCTGACTTACTGTATGGATACGGAGAGTTTTTCGCTAAGTGTTCCGACATTTATGATGAGAAGAGAATATCTGAATGAGAATTCCATACGTTTTGTCGAAGGGATTCTTCACGAAGATGTCGGCTACATATTGGAATTGATCGTCAGAGCTGAGCGGGTGAGATTCCTTCACAAGGTGTATTTCCTTCGAAGGATCCGAGCGAATTCTACGATGACTGTCGGATTTACTGACAAGAATATCGAAGGATATATCCGAAGTTTCTACAGGTCATTTGATCTGGAAAATGAGTCTGAAATTCAGGAGGCGCTTGACGGAGAACCTGAATTCGAAAGGGCATATCGTAAGTGGCAGCGAGATATATTCGGAAGACTGAATCAGTTGTACGAACAGAACTCGAATGTTATCTCTCAGATGAAGGGCGGAAATGTAACCGAAGAAATCAGGAGAATCTTTGAGATAGTTAAACTATCACACTACAGACTTGATGAAAAAGAAATCAAAGAGATAAATATCTCTGAGTGTTATCTCTGCGGTACCGGACAGTATACGAGACGTGCAATTCAGGCATTGGGCGAGCAGGGCGTTATCATAAAAGGAATCATCTCTATGGAGAGTGATAAGAAGGCGTTCGCCGGATTCCCGATAATCCATGCATCAGCTGCTGATCCTGAGGTGCCGGTTGTGCTGAGTGTATCGAGATATACAAAAGAAGAATATAAAAAAATAATTCAAAAAAATAATTCAACCAGACTTATCGAATTAAGCTGGTAATGGGGAAAAAACAATGAAAATAAGAAAAGAATGTACCGGATGTATGGCTTGTGTAAACAGCTGTCCGGTGGAAGCTATACGCGTAATTGAAGATGAATCTGGATTTCTTGTGCCGGAGATTGACGAGGAAGGCTGCATCAACTGTGGGCAGTGCGAAGCAGTCTGTCCACTTGAGGAGTTTTCCGGTGGCGAGAACCCCCGGGAAGAATATGAGAATAAATCATACCCCATCGAGGCTTGGTCCATGTATCACATGTCGGAAGACATCGTGAAGAAATCTTCGTCCGGTGGGGTATTTTTTTGTCTAGCAAAAAACATCATCGACCGAAAAGGAATCGTATTCGGATGTTACTACGAAATTGATCGTAAGCGTGCGGTTCTGGCGGACACGGATCATCTTCCGCTGGATGCACTTCTCACAAGTAAGTATGTGGAAAATGACATCAGCCGAGACGGACTTAGGAATGTGGAGCAGGCGGTTAAAACAGGAAGACCGGTTTTGTTCTGCGGGACACCTTGTCAGGCTGCAGGTCTTAGAAAATATATGAAGCAGGACTATGAGAATCTTCTGATAGTTGATTTTGCCTGCGGAGGTGTGGCGGCTCAGCCATATCTCAGTGATTACCTAAGAAAACTGGAGTGTGATTATAACTCCAAAATTATAAGAATGAGTTTTCGCGACAAATATTATGGATGGGGACAGTACTGTTTTCTGGCCGAATTTGAGAACGGCAGGATTTACAGAAAAACAGCTATGTCCGATCCGTATTTCTTCTGTTTCCTTAGATCATCCATGCAGAGACTATCGTGTCATGGATGTCATTTCTCAGATGATCACAGATCTGATATCTGTCTTTCGGATTTCTGGAAATGTGATCACTTTGAAGTAGATAGTAATGATCGAAAGGGACTGTCGCTAGCCTTAATATATACCGAAAAAGGGCAGCATATGATTCGGGAGATCCGAAATCATATGCATATGGAAGAACTTCCTCTTGAGGAGGCATGTTATCACTTGAAGTCCCGATTCTGTCCGGAGTCGAAGCTTGAGGAAATACATCGAGACATGAAGACGGCTTACACGGAAGGAGTCGAAGTTCTCAGGAACAGACTACTTTCTGAAGAGCAAAAAACATTCTATGACGAACGACAACGGATAATGGACGATAAAACGTTAGCCATCCAACATCCTGATATCGTT
>JAFZXD010000182.1 GCA_017616955.1 Eubacterium sp.
GATGAGCATCATGTATGAGTCGCCATTAATATCTTTGGACTCTACAACGTTCTGACCGTCTGCATCTGTAAATGTAGCAAATGCATCTGTTACAGAAGCTGAATCAGCATCGGAACATGACTTAGCCCCATGCTCTTCTTTGAGTCTTTCTAGGTCATCAAGTGTATAACCTGCTGCCTCAAGCTCTTCCTCGCTGATATTATCAAAGTCCTCTTCATTAAAATCTGACATAGCATCATTCATGCTTGCAAGTTCTGCAGCTTCTTTCTTTGCTATCTCATCCGGCTGCTTTGGATCGTACTTTGTGAGCTGGATGTCGTATCCGTTGAATTCATTATATGTAGCAATGTCGCTGAACTGAATACATGTTCTGACAACAGTGCCGTTTATATCGATCTCCATAAATGTGATATCACAAGATCCTCTCTTACCGTTGAACTTGTCTATCTCACCTTTAACATAACTTTCTATAGAAGAAGTATCTACATTTGTACCTGCATAATCTTCAACCGCAATCTCTGTAATAATACCGTTAGGACTGATCTTTACAGTATTTTCATTTACATTTCCGATCACAGATACGTGATCTACCGGCTGATTATTCTCTTGTGTATCTTTTTTCTTTCCACAAGCAGTAAGTGCAAGTGTCAGCGCAAGCATGCAAGTGATGCAGACACGCTTTGTTATACCTTTGTTAAAACTCATATTTACTATGCCTCGTTTTATAATATTTTACGCAACATACTTCGATTTTTCACAGTGCGTTATTTTATCACACTATGCTTTTAGTGTCAAAAGAAAACACCTTTTAATATGTCTAGCGATTTAAAATGTCTGTCGACATGTATTTCCAGATATTTAGTGATGATTTTCTCAATCTCTTTATACGTTTCGATGGATATATCAAATGAATATACCGCCGCTATTCCTCTGCTAAGGATGAATCTCAGCGCATACACTGCATCGTCCGAGATGGAAAATGCACTCTTAACCTTCGATGCTGCAGCGTCATTTACCAGTCCTCCGTCCGAAAGGCTGATGTGATGAAGGTCAGTTTCGACTCCTGTTTTGACACATTGGGTCATTTCCAATCCTAGTCCTTCGACATCGAGCAGCTTGCATTCAAAGATTGTCTTGATAAGTCCAAGCGACTGTCTCTGTGCGAGTATCGCTTTAAATGTCACATACAGAAGGTTCAGCTCGTCTTTCGCGCCGATTCCGTCCTGTGTGAAATATCCCGCGAGCTCGCAGGCGTATGATGCATAAGCCATCTTCTCGATGTCGTAGGAAAGCTCGATAAATGTTTCATCGATGTCCGCACCAAGCAGTGTATAAGTCGTACGACTCGGGTGCAGTTTAAATGTCCCCATAACGAACTTCTGACTGACTGCTGTGAGTGGCGAATTCTTCTTCCGGGCTCCGTTGGCGAAGACCGTGATTCGTCCCAGCTCGGCAGTGAGGATGACAAGACGCTTGTCATATTCCTTCAGCAACGAAGTATCGAGAACTATTCCTTTAACACTTATGCTATCAACCATCTTATGAAAAATCCTCCATAGTGAGTGGCCTGTTCTCTTTTTTTCTGTTTAGCTCGACCAGCCCGAGAGGTGTCATATCAATATAGTTAACTTTTATCTCATCCCTGCTGATCTCACGCTTCAGCGTATCCAGCAGTTCCTTAATATCTTCAGGTTCTGTCAGATTGATAAAGTCAATAACGATGATACCGGAAATGTTCCTGAGACGTATCGTCCTTGATATCATTTCCGCAGCTTCTTTGTCAATCTTGAGAAATGTCTTCTGCACGTTTTTGCCTTTGACAGCTTTTCCCGTATTTACATCTATAACTGTCATAGCCTCGGTCGGTTCAACTACG
This sequence comes from Eubacterium sp., assembly GCA_017616955.1. Classification (GTDB taxonomy): domain Bacteria; phylum Bacillota; class Clostridia; order Lachnospirales; family Lachnospiraceae; genus Eubacterium_Q. The sequence continues at coordinate 1,877 of JAFZXD010000182.1, forward strand.
ATAGAACCACCGGACTTAAGATGAATATGCTTTGCAAATCCTTTTATGATCTTGGTCTCGAGATCAAATACCAGATCAAGACTTGTCATCTCATCCTTGAAAAGCTTAACCGCGAATCTGTCTGATTCTATTCCTTCAAAGTTATATAAACCGGCATCGACCTTGGTAAAGTCTTCACCATTCTTCTCGACCATCATATCCCTGATCTCGGAATACTCGGTTTCATCATCTGTTATGACAGAAAGCTTTTTGTACCTTGACTTAAATATCAGATCCTCAGCATATCCGAGAATACTGTCCTGATGTTTATATACGAGTTCTTTTGCCATCCTATGAGCAGAAGAATCGATTATATCCTTGACCTTTTTGAGAAGTCCTTCGAGTTCTTCGCAGATCAGTTCACCTTCGACGCCCTCAGAAGAAGTTCTGATGATCACTCCGGCACTTATATCACTGTATCTATCCAGAACAGGAGTTACGGCATTCTTAAGTCGCTCGCGCTCCTCTTCATCCGTAATCTTCGAAGATACTCCAATCTTCCCGGTTCGGTTTACCACAACATACTTGCCGCGGAAATTTATATCGGAAGTCGCAACCGACTTCTTAGACTTGATTGCATCCTTGCTGATCTGAACCAGAATCTCATCACCGATACAAACCTTATTCGACTTACCGTGTTTCAGGAAGATAGTCTTATCCTCATCGTCAACCAGCGAATAATACAGATAATCACTGGAGCCAATGTTCAGGAAGACTGCATTTATCGACTCAACCTTACTAACGACCTTTGCCGTATATATATCGCCGACCATGCTCTTACTCTCGAGAAACTTGACGCGAACAAGTCTTCCGTCCTCAAGAAGGAATCCCATCCTGCGTCCTTTATATTCTGTTATCAAAAATTGAGCTTCCAAACTTATTGACTTCCCTCTTATTTTCCAAAAAGATGACAGCTGAAATATGATTTCATCTGTCATCTTTTTTATGTTTAATTTTTGAACGAATGAATTGGTGCAGGGATGCGTCCCTGTCTCTTTATGAAGTCTTCACAGCTGTATTTATTTACAGGCATTACAGGTGCTTCTCCGAGAAGTCCACCAAGTACTGCTCTGTCTCCGACTGTCTTTCCGATAATAGGCATAATACGTACAGCTGTTGTCTTCTGATTGATCATACCGATAGCCATCTCATCGGCGATGATTCCTGATATAGTTGAAGCAGGTGTATCACCAGGAATAGCTATCATATCAAGTCCAACCGAACATACGCATGTCATAGCCTCGAGCTTTTCTATAGTAAGAGCTCCAATCTCGGCTGCTTTTATCATACCCTGATCTTCAGAAACAGGGATAAATGCTCCCGAAAGTCCTCCGACATATGAGGAAGCCATGATTCCACCCTTCTTAACCTGATCATTAAGGAGTGCGAGGCATGCTGTTGTTCCGGGTGCACCGGCATACTCAAGACCCATTTCACAGAGAATGTCTGCAACTGAATCTCCTACTGCAGGTGTTGGAGCAAGTGAGAGGTCAACGATTCCAAATGGAACGCCGAGTCTCTGTGATGCTTCCTTAGCAACGAGCTGTCCAACTCTTGTTATCTTAAATGCTGTCTTCTTGATAGTTTCGCAAAGGACTTCGAAACTCTCTCCACGAACTTCCTCAAGAGCTGTCTTAACAACTCCAGGTCCGGAAACTCCGACATTTATTATACAATCTGCTTCTGTTACTCCGTGAAATGCTCCTGCCATGAAAGGATTATCATCAGGTGCATTACAGAACACAACGAACTTAGCAGTTCCAAGGCTGTCTACTTCCTTTGTAAGTTCTGCAGTCTCTTTGATCATTTCACCGATCATTCTTACGGCATCCATATCGATACCTGTCTTTGTAGAACCGCAGTTTACAGATGAACATACAAGTTCTGTCTGTGAAAGTGCCTTAGGGATAGACTCGATAAGAAGTCTGTCTGCAGGTGTCATTCCCTTTGAAACAAGTGCCGAGTAACCTCCGAGGAAGTTAACTCCAACTGTGTGAGCTGCTTTGTCGAGTGTCTTTGCTATCTCAACGAAATCATCTGTTGTCTTACATACAGAACCACCTACAAGCGCGATTGGAGTAACGGATACACGCTTATTTACGATTGGAACTCCATACATTGAAGTAATCTCTTCGCCGACCTTTACAAGATCCTTAGCTTTCTCAGTAATCTTGTTATATATGTTATCGCATGTTTCCTGAACGTCCTTGCCGACACAGTCGAGAAGGCTGATTCCCATGGTTATAGTTCTAACGTCGAAATTCATTCGACGTATCATGTCATTTGTCTCTAATACTTCATCTAAAGTTATCATAAATATTCTCCTATATACGATGCATCATGTGAAAAATCTCTTCTTTCTGTGCCTTGATCTGAACGCCAATCTCGCGTCCAAGGCTCTCAAGCTCACCTGCAAGCTCATCATGCTTCTTGAGTGATGCAGAAGTATCTACGAGCATCATCATATTGAAATATCCCTGCATTGTTGTCTGAGTAATGTCATTGATGTTGATATTGTTACTAGCCAGGTAGTTACAAACCTTAGCGATGATACCAACTGTATCCTTACCTACAACTGTGATGATTGTCTTATCCATGTTTTTCTCTCCATTCTTATTTAAAAGTAGACAGTTGAAATCTGATTTATAGTGTCCACTTTTTTATTATAGTTCTACAACAGCCCCGCATTCGTTTCGGGATGCGACGCATAGTCCGAAATCTCTCACGTCATTTGTGAAGGGATTGTCGGCCAGTGCCTGTTTGACTGTTTCATACGCCAGACTTTCGTAGTTATTTTTCTCTGACAAATGTCCCAGCGCAATGTATTTTATCTTATCATTTAGAAGTCTTTTTATCAGCCCGCCCGATGCCTCGTTGCAGAGATGTCCTTTCTCGCTGAGGATTCTCTGTTTCAGCATGAACGGGTATGGCCCGACTTCCAGCATACGTATATCATGATTCGCCTCGATCAGCAGCGCCTCGCTGTCAGCAAGGAAGTTGACAATGTCTTCATCGTAGATTCCCATATCGGTGGCAACGCTCATCTTGTGCCCGTTCGACTCAAATGAGTAACAAACCGGATCCGCCGCATCATGCGACACAGAATGAGCATTTATCTTTATATCACCGATCTCGAAGCTTTCATTATTCTTAATAGGCTTAAACAGGTTATAGTCAAATGTCCCCAGCGACTTTACTGTCATCAGCCCATCCAGGGTTCCATACGTTGCATATATCGGTATCCCGTATTTACGAGCCATAACACCTAAACTTTTTATATGATCACTATGCTCGTGAGTAAGAAGTATTCCATCGACTTCCTTACCGGATACTCCTACATTTCTCAGACCTTCCTCAATCCTCTTCATGCTGATACCAACATCAAGGATCAAAGACGTCGAGTCAGTTCCGATATAAGAAGCATTTCCGGAGCTTCCACTCGCTATACTCATGTATTTCATCTGATACCGCCTATTTATTTTTACAGAACAGCTTTGTGACTCTTATCTATCGGTCTGTAGCCCTTCTCTTCAAGAACCTTCATGATTTTTTCTTTATGTTCAGGGCCAAACGCCTCTATAGTGATAATAAGCTCAACTGCTGCATTTCTGTTGAGGGAAACGAACTGATTGTGCTCGAGCTCGATGATATTTCCCTGAAGTTCGGCGATGATCTGTGAAACCTTTCCAAGCTCGCCCGGCTTATCCGGAAGAAGTACAGAAACGGTGAAGATTCTGCTTCTTGCAACGAGACCGTGCTGAACAACGGATGAAAGTGTTATGACATCCATGTTACCGCCGGAGATGATAGCTGCAACTTTCTTGCCTTCAGGCTTTAAGTGCTTTAGAGCAGCTACAGCCAGAAGTCCTGAGTTCTCAGCAACCATCTTGTGGTTCTCGATCATGTCGAGGAATGTAACTATAAGCTCACTGTCTTCAACAGTTATTATCTCATCCAGATTCTTCTGAATATAAGGGAATATCTTATCGCCCGGAGTCTTAACGGCTGTACCGTCTGCAATAGTATTTACATTTCCGAGAGTAGTTACTTCACCATTCTCAAGAGATGCCTTCATGCAGGCTGCGCCCGCAGGCTCAACTCCGATAACTTTGATGGCAGGATTCAGCATCTTCGCAAGAGAAGCGACTCCTGTGGCAAGTCCGCCGCCACCGATAGGAACAAGAATCGTATCGATAAATGGCTGTTCCTTGAGAATCTCCATAGCAACGGTACTCTGACCTGTTGCAACCTGAAGATCATCGAACGGATGGATAAATGTATAACCCTTCTCTTCTGCGAGCTTCAGAGCATAATCGCAGGATTCATCATATACATCTCCGTAAAGGACAACCTCAGCGCCGTAACTCTTTGTTCTGTTAACCTTGATAAGAGGAGTAGTTGTAGGCATAACTATAGTAGCCTTAACTCCGTAAGCCTTTGCAGCATAAGCAACACCCTGTGCGTGATTTCCGGCAGATGCTGTGATAAGACCCTTTGCTCTGTCCTCGTCAGACAGCTGGCTGATCTTGTAATAAGCGCCTCTGATCTTATATGCACCTGTAAGCTGCATATTCTCAGGTTTCAGAAAAACTTTGTTGCCTGTGAGCTTGCTGAAATACTCACTCTCGATAAGCCCTGTATTACGAGCCACCTTCGAGACGATCTCATAAGCTTCTTCACACTTCTCTCTCGTGATCTCTTCCATCTATATCATCCCTTTCATTCTATAACTCTTCCGCAAGTATCTCTTCATCAGTTTTCAGATCAAAATCTTCAAAAAGCGCACTGATGTATTCATCAGGATCAAACTTCTGAAGATCATCTATCTTCTCACCCACACCGATGTACTTAACCGGAACTTTAAGTTCTGACTGGACTGCAACTGCAATACCACCCTTAGCTGTTCCGTCAAGTTTGGTGAGTATGATTCCATTTATCTCTGTAACACTTGAGAACTGTCTTGCCTGCTCAAGTGCGTTCTGACCTGTTGAACCGTCAAGAACGATGAGTGTCTCAACGTAGCACTCAGGATATTCTCTGGAAATGACCCTACGCATCTTAGCGAGCTCATCCATGAGGTTCTTCTTATTATGAAGTCTTCCTGCAGTATCGATGAGTGTGATATTTGTATTACGAGCTTTTGCAGCTTTGACAGCGTCAAATACGACAGCTGAAGGATCTGCGCCTTCGCCCTGAGCTATGATATCAACTCCGGCTCTTTCTGTCCAGGTTCTAAGCTGCTCGATAGCTCCTGCTCTAAATGTATCAGCGGCGGCAACGAGAACGGATCTTCCCTGGTTCTTATACTGTGCAGCAAGCTTTCCTATAGAAGTAGTCTTACCTACACC
>JAFZXD010000183.1 GCA_017616955.1 Eubacterium sp.
GCTTCCTTTACTTCCGCCTCTTCTGTGTCGGTATACAATACAACAAACTCGTCACCGCCCATACGATATACAAGTCCTTTTTTACCACAGTTATCTCTGATTATAGCCGCTACAGTTCTGAGAGCTGTATCACCGGCTTCATGACCATTATTATCATTAATATGCTTCAGTTCATTCATATCAGCAGAAACAACTGCAGTTATCGTCCTGGAATTCATCCTTAAATCCTGATAAAAGCTTTGTCTGTTTAAAAGCTTTGTCAACGGATCGATCTTTGCCATGTGAATATATATACATATGAAATACAAAAGCAGGGATGACGTAAAGAGCGCACAGTAATCATTATCCTTTCTGGAGTACATATAATAGAACACTCCAACAAACGGACCAACTGTTATAAAGGATATCAGCATGCTGTATATCTTTGAATAATGCTTGAAATATATGAAGTTGCTCACAAGAAATGCCACACTGTAAAATCCAAACACTATATAAGGAAGGTATCTGAGAGGACCTCCCATAAATGAATTATCCTCTGTAAACCAGCAAACCAGGTGAGTCTTCTGAGAAGTAAAATAAAACGGAACACTTAAAACTTCCGGCAACAAAAGAAGAACTATCGCTTTACGTGGCAGTTTCCCTTTTGTAATAATCTGATTTACAAATATCAAAATAACCGGATATATCGAATACTTGCATGAAGTAAGAAATGGTCTTAAAAGACTAAGATGATTAAATGACTGAGTCCACATTTCAGCATAGAACATGATGGACTCCACAAAAAGAAGAATGACAACTATAAGTGTCAGTCTTTTGGTTCTATCAGATATATGAGCACTAACTCCCAACATGAGCAGAAGCCCGATAAGTTCAAATATCATTACAAAATTATCCAGAAAATAAATCCCCAGATTCATTTGCTACAACCCCTCTCCACATTTGTACAAGGATTTCTTCTATTTATAACTTAGTAATGACATTTTAACACAGAATCAAGAAGTACAAAACCCATGTTTTTTCACAAATATCCGTCTAATACTTTAGATAATAACCCGGAATCGCGTAAAGCTCCCTCACATAATATGTCGGAAAAAGCCACCAAGCTGTCTTGGCCGAAACCGGAATAGATTCCATCCCGTAAGTATAAGCAAACTGTCTGGCTCTATACTCATGGAATTCATTGGTGACTATAGCAATCGTGTGCCCCAAGCCTTCACGTTCCATGATTTCCTTGCTAAATGTCATATTCTCCGCTGTAGTCGTCGACCTATCCTCTTTATAGATTCTATCGCCGGATATTCCTCTATCAACCAAGTGCTCAGACATACACTGTGCCTCAGAGATTTTCTCCCCGGGTCCCATGCCTCCCGAAACGATACAGACCGAATCCGGATGCTGCACCATATAATTATAAGCCGCGTCAATTCGCTCATTCAGCATTAAACTAGGAGAAGTACCTCTCACCTGACATCCAAGCACAACCAAAACAGGTTCCTCTCCTGTATCATTTGCACTAGCATCACTTCCAACATTTCCAGCCGATGAAAACATACTTTCATCAGTTGCTCCACGATAAAGCAGCACAGACTCTATTATCACACAAACAAATGCAACAACAGCCAGAGCAGCCATAAAAATCAGAAATGCCCTTCCGGCCTTCTTCTTCCACAAAAACTCCAGAATTTTCTTAACCTTCTTCCACAAAAGCACGACCAAAATAAATACAACCGCTAATGCCATCCCGGTTATATTCCCCACATTCACAATTCCTCTCGTAAATGTGATATCAAACATATTAAGCAGAACGACTCCCAGAGCTAGGAGCGCCAGCCATACTATTATTTTTGCAGCTTTTTTCATATCAAACCTCTTTCTTCCCCAATAATTACTTTTATCCATTTAAGATTATATATTAATATACCCACAAATTGGCAAAGTATCAAACAAGCCAATCAAGCCTATCAATGAAAAAAGCGGGACAGAGTTCTGCTCCGTCCCACTTTGATAAATCACATTTACGCTTCACACTTCTTAAGAAGCTCTTCCCATCTCTTATCAACTTCATTCTGGAATTCTTCAAGAAGTCCTTCATTTCCGGCTTTGAAGAGATGTTTAAATCTTCCCTGCTCTTTAAGGAAGTCCTCAATAGGAAGTTTGTTCTTTGGCTTATAGCTGAGAATCCACTTTCCATCGATAACTTCAAAGAGTGGCCAGTAGCATGTATCTACTGCCAGTTTACAGATCTTTGCCATATCAGCAGCATCGAATCTCCATCCTCTTGGACATGGAGCCATAACATTAAGGAATGCAGGTCCCGGTGTGTAGATAGCCTTCTCAGACTTCTCATACAGATCCTTCATACCTGATGTGAATGTAGACTGTCCAACATAAGGAATGTTGTGAGCAGCCATGATAGCTGCAAGATCTTTTCTTGACTGGACCTTACCTGTACTTACCTTTCCTACAGGTGTAGTTGTTGTATCTGCAAATCTTGGTGTAGCTGATGATCTCTGGATACCTGTGTTCATGTATGCTCCGTTGTCGTAGCAAACATAAACCATATCATGTCCACGCTCCATAGCTCCCGAAAGTGACTGGAATCCGATATCGTATGTACCACCGTCACCACCAAATGTTATAAACTTATAAGTTGTATCTTCATCAATGCGTCCTCTCTTCTTGAGAGCGTTGTATGCAGTCTCAACACCTGAAAGTGTAGCTCCCGCACAAGCAAATGCATTGTGAATATAACTATCCTGATATGCTGTATAAGGATAAAGATATGTGGAAACCTCAAGACATCCTGTAGCATTTCCGATAACTGCCTTATCCTCTTCTTTAAGTGCACGAAGCACTGTTCTTACTGTAATAGCTGCGCCACAACCTGCGCAAAGTCTATGTCCCGGAGTAAGTCGCTCAGGCTTACTCATAACTTCTTTAAGATTATATGCCATTGTACTTCTCCTTCTTATTCTGCATCTGTGATCTTAACACCATCTCCCGAGAGTCTGATGTCCATATTGTCAGGTCCCTTGAACTCTGCGAATTCATCAACTGTAACCGCATCTCTGTCTCTGAGACCAACATACTTAAACTGCTGAGGTTCTACACCACGTCTTACTATCTCTCGAATATCCTTGAAGACATCGCGTGCTTCCTTAACAGTATAATCACGTCCGCCAAGTCCGTAGAAGTAATTAACTACAGGCATTCTAAGTCCTGCATCGTACATTGCTGCCTTAAGCTCTGAACCAAGAGGACCACCCATTCCGGAGAAGCTCTCTGCTCTATCCATGATTGCAACAGACAGACAATTCTTAAGTGCTTCTGCAAGTTCCTCACCAGGAAATGGTCTGAATACTCTTACTTTGATCATACCTACATGGATACCATACTCACGGAGCTTATCAACTGCATCCTTTGTCTGTCCTGCAGCAGAACCCATGATTACGATAGCATACTTAGCATCTTCCATTCTGTACTCTTCGAAGAGACCGTACTTACGTCCTGATATCTGCTCATACTCAGCACAAACATCAAGAATTACCTTCTTGGCATTCTTCATTCCGGCTCTCTGATTGTACTTTGTTTCCATATAGAACGGAGAGTTTGCATATGGACCTGCAGCCATAGGCATATCCTTGTTAAGAAGGAAGTTGTCCGGATTATATGTTCCAACGAATTTACGAACTGACTCTGTGTCAATTGTTTCTATATTCATAACAGCATGACTGGTAATGAATCCGTCGTAGCAAACCATCATAGGAAGCATTACGTCCGGATGCTCTGTAACTCTGTAAGCCATGATGAAGTTATCATATGCTTCTTCATTTGTCTCAGCATAAACCTGAAGCCATCCACTGTCTCTTGCACCCATACTGTCTGAGTGGTCACAGTTAATGTTAAGAGGACCTGTCAGAGTTCTGTTTACAAGGCAAAGTACAGCAGGAAGTCTATCAGAAGCAGCTATGTAAAGCTCTTCCCACATGAATGCAAGACCTGCTGAAGATGTAGCTGTAAGTGCTCTTGCACCGGCAGCTGAAGCTCCGATTACAGCACTCATTGAGCTGTGCTCTGATTCTACAGGAATAAACTCAGTATCTATTTCACCATTTGAGATATATGTTGAAACCATCTGCGGAAGTTCTGTAGATGGTGTGATAGGGAATGCCGGCATAACATCAGGATTTACCTGCTTTATAGCCAATGCAACAGCTTCGTTTCCTGACATTCTGTCTCTCTTCTTAATAGCTGTTCCCTGAATCTTATTCTTATTTGCTTCCTTCTTCTGCTCTCTGTACTCAGCATCATAAGGACTCTTGCTTTCTCTTGAAGGCACATCTATAGGGCGTACCTTTTTCTCATTATCTGCCATCTTACAGTCCCTCCCTCATTGTTATTGCACCGAAGGAGCAGCAGCCTACACAGATACCACAACCCTTACAATGATCATAATCAAAATCCTGTCTCTTTCCATCAACTACAGGAATAGATGAGTCAGGACACATAGGAGCGCACAGAAGGCACTGAACACATTTGTCCCAATCTATAACAGGTGTCTGAGTTCTCCACTCACCTGTATTAAATGTAACAGCTCCTCCACCACCGTATACGGCATTACCCGGAGTAATATCCTGATAAGGAGCCTTCTCTGTTAACTTGGTTATATCGAGTCTTTCTTTATTCGCCATTACTGCACCTCCTGAAATGCTCTTTCAAGAGCCTTCATATTTCCATCTATAACTTCAGGCTTCTTAGCAAACTTATGCTGATAAGAGCCTCTCATCTGCTCAAGGAAATCCTGCTGTGACATAATGCCGGATACCTTAACTATAGCAGCAAGCATAGGCGAATTAGGGAAGTATTTACCGAGTGTTTCCATCGATATCTTACGAGCATCGATAGTGTAAACATCTCCTTCATATCCTTTAAGAAGCGGTATGATATCTTCCTTAGACTTTGCAGTATTGATGACAATAGCACCATCTTTATTAAGTCCTGAAGTAACATCTACGCTGTGAAGAA
>JAFZXD010000184.1 GCA_017616955.1 Eubacterium sp.
TTCGTCAGAAACCTCTTAGAGTTATCCTTAACGGTCTTGGTAAGGATGCTGCTCAGATCATTTCTCGTATCAACGGTTTCACATATGTTGAGACTGAGTACGATTACTACACAGGTGAGGTTAAGGAAGTATTCAGAAAGTGCTACTCTAAGGATGCTAATTCACCTCGTGCTAAGGTTAACTGCTACGGCGCTAACGACGTACAGGAAGGTGTTGCTATCATGTGGAAGGAGAACGTTGACGTATCTATCACAGGTAACTCAACTAACCCTACAAGATTCCAGCACCCAGTTGCAGGTACTTACAAGAAGGAGCGTACAGAGGCTGGTAAGAAGTACTTCTCAGTAGCTTCAGGTGGTGGTACAGGACGTACACTTCACCCAGATAACATGGCTGCAGGTCCTGCTTCTTATGGTATGACAGATACTATGGGACGTATGCACAGTGATGCACAGTTCGCCGGATCTTCATCAGTTCCTGCTCACGTAGAAATGATGGGTCTTATCGGTGCCGGAAACAACCCTATGGTTGGTATGACAGTTTCAACTGCAGTATCAATCGAAGAGGCTGCTAAGGCAGGTAAGTTCTAAATATATATTTGAACAATTAACAGCAGAGAAACTTTGTGTTTTTCTGCTGTTGTTTTTTTTCGGAAGTTAGTATTCACATGAAGCTACCATTCGCAGGTACTATGATAAAATCGATAAAAAATAATACTGCAAGCAGATTTTTTTATCGTTTTATCCTCAACTGTGAAAGGTAACTAAGTCGCAATAATTGATAATTTTATCGCAATATTTGAAAAGTATTTGCAACATCTCTATGATATCATTGAACATAAGTTTTTGAACAATTTTACTAATGTGAGGGCTCAAATGTCTATGGAAAACACATTTTTGAACAATGAATTCAGAGAAAAAGCTAAAGCTTTGGTGAGCAGGATGACTATTGAGGAAGCTGCAAGTCAGCTCAGATATGACAGTCCGGCCATCGAAAGACTTGGTATACCGGCTTATAATTGGTGGAATGAAGGCCTTCACGGATTGGCCAGAGCAGGTACTGCAACAGTATTTCCACAGGCTATAGCGCTGGCTGCTATGTTTGATGAAAAAATGCTTAAAGAGATTGCAGATACAGTTGCCACAGAGGCACGAGCAAAGTATAATGAATCTACTAGGCTTGAAGACCGTGATCTGTATAAGGGAATCACTATGTGGTCTCCGAATATCAATATTTTCAGAGATTCCAGATGGGGAAGAGGACAGGAAACTTACGGAGAGGATCCTTTCCTTACATCTAAGCTGGGAGCTGCATTTATTGAGGGACTTCAGGGAGACGGAAGATATATGAAGGTTGCAGCTTGTGCAAAGCATTATGCTGTACATTCGGGACCTGAAGCAAGCAGACATGAATTTGATGCACAGGTAACAGAGAAGGATCTGGAGGAGACATATCTTCCTGCTTTCAAAACTGCTGTTACAGAGGCCGGTGTTGCCGGAGTGATGGGTGCATATAATAGAGTAAACGGTGAGCCTGCTTGTGCTCATTCGGATCTTGTTGAAAAAAGACTCAGAGAGCAGTGGGGATTCGAGGGATATTTCGTATCGGATTTCCTCGCACTGATGGATTTTCATGAAGGTCACAAGGTTACAAAGGATGCTGTTGAGACAGCTGCTATGGCACTTAAGGCATCATGTGACGTTAATGCTGGTATAGTTTATCAGCAGGTTATGAAGGCATACGAGAAGGGAATGATCACAGAAGAGGATATAAGAAAGGCTGCAGTGAATGCTTATACGGTAAGAACTGCTCTCGGAATGTTCTCGGATGATTGTGAATATGACAGTCTCGGGCTTGATGATATAGATACTGATGAATCAGCGGAATTATCATACAGATCAAGTATCAATTCCGTAGTTATGCTTAAAAATGACGGAATACTTCCGTTGGATAAGAATAGCGTAAAGAAGATCGGTATCATAGGACCTACAGCTACTTCACTTGAAGTGCTGAACGGTAATTACAACGGTACATCTTCAAGATACGTTCATTATCTTGATGGTATAAGAGCCGCCGTGAATAAGGATACAAAGGTATATTATTCGGAAGGTGCTCATCTTTTTGAAAACAAAGTACAGAATCTTGCTTTGGATGATGACAGACTCAGTGAAGCAGAGATGGTGGCAAGAAACAGTGATGTTGTAATCCTTTGCGTTGGACTTGATGCAACTATCGAGGGCGAGCAGGGAGATACCGGAAATGCATTTGCAGCCGGAGACAAGGTATCACTTTTCCTTCCTGATTCTCAGAGAAGACTTATTGAGCGAGTTGTTAATACCGGAGCTAAGATCATTATGGTATGTAATACAGGTAGTGCTATAGATCTCAGCTACGAAAATGAGAATGTAAATGCAATACTGGAGTGTTGGTACAGCGGACAGGTTGGTGGAAAGGCACTTGCCGACATCATATTTGGGGAAGCTGTTCCGAGCGGAAAACTTCCGGTAACATTCTATAAGAATGGAACGGAACCTGATATAAATGACTACAGTATGAAGGGCAGAACTTACAGATATCTCTCGGTTGAGCCGGTCTATCCTTTTGGCTATGGTTTATCCTACAATAAATACAGCTACGAGGATATGAGTGTTACTTCTTCCGGAGATAACTATGTATGTCATGTTACCGTACAGAACAATGGGTCATATGCTGGTGATGAGATAGTGGAGGTTTATATTTCGAATGATCCTCAGGAAAAACTATCAAACGGAAAGAATGATTCGATAGAGAATCTTTCATCTTCCCTGGATCCTGATAATCAGCCAAAATACAGTTTATGTGGTTTTGGAAGAGTAAGTCTGGGAGCGGGAGAAAGCAAGACCGTTGATATCACTCTTGGGAAAACGGCATTTGACACGGTTCTGGAAGATGGCAGAAGAGTTAAACTCGCGGGTGTCTACAAGATATATGTGGGCGGACAGCAACCCGATAAGAAAAGTGAGGCTCTGACAGGTCAGGTATGCCTTGAAACTGTTGTTAATATCGAAAGATAATAAATTATATAATGCGGAGGTAACTACAAAATGAAATTCTTTATTGACACAGCAAATGTGGATGAGATCAGACGCGCAAATGATATGGGAGTTATTTGCGGTGTAACAACAAATCCTTCACTTATTGCAAAAGAGGGAAGAGACTTTAAAGAGGTTATCAAAGAGATAACATCTATAGTTGACGGACCTATCAGTGGTGAGGTTAAGGCTACAACTACTGATGCAGAAGGTATGTTAGCAGAAGGTCGTGAGATCGCTGCTATTCACCCTAATATGGTAGTAAAGATTCCTATGACTGTTGAAGGGCTTAAGGCTGTTAAGGTTCTCTCAAGTGAAGGAATAAAGACAAATGTAACACTTATCTTCTCCGCTAATCAGGCTCTGCTTGCAGCTAAAGCCGGTGCTACATACGTATCACCTTTCCTGGGAAGACTTGATGATATCAGCACTCCTGGAATAGATCTTATAGAGATGATCGTTCAGATATTTGACAACTACGGTATCGATACAGAAATCATCGCAGCTTCTGTACGTAACCCAATTCATGTAACAGATTGTGCACTTGCCGGTGCAGATATAGCTACAGTTCCTTACAAGGTTATCGAGCAGATGACAAAGCATCCGCTTACAGATCAGGGAATTGAGAAGTTTGTTAAAGATTACAAGGCAGTTTTCGGTGAGTAATTAACAGCTCACTTTTGGTAACCATAAATCCAGTTAATAGAAAAGGTGCTGAATATGAATACAGATAAGAAAACAATGCTTGAAGCAAAAGCAAAAGAAGTACGTCGTGGAATAGTTACGGCAGTTCACAGTGCAAAGTCCGGACATCCGGGTGGATCACTTTCTGCCGCTGACATTTTAACATATTTATATTTTGAAGAGATGAACATAGACCCTCAGAATCCAAAGGGTGCTGACAGAGACAGATTTGTTCTCTCAAAGGGACATATAGCTCCCGGTCTTTATTCAGTTCTATCGGCCAGAGGATACTTCCCAACCTCTGACCTGGAAACCCTCCGACATACAGGATCTTACCTTCAGGGACATCCGGACATGAAGCACATTCCAGGTGTTGATATGTCATCCGGTTCCCTGGGTCAGGGTCTCTCAGCTGCAGTAGGTATGGCTCTTGCAGCTAAGCTTGACGGAAAGGATTATAGAGTATTTGCAATGTGTGGTGACGGTGAGATCGAAGAAGGGCAGATCTGGGAAGCTGCTATGTTCGCCGGATTCAGAAAGCTCAACAATCTGACAGTTATCGTTGATAACAACAACCTTCAGATTGACGGTGCTATTGATGAAGTATGTTCACCATATCCAATCGATGAGAAGTTTAAGGCATTTGGTTTCAATGTGATCAACATTGATGGTCATAACTTTGATGAGATCGAGGATGCATTTAACAAGGCTAAGGCTTCAGATAAGCCAACAGCTATCGTTGCAAAAACTATCAAAGGTAAGGGCGTGTCCTTCATGGAGAATAACTGCGGATGGCATGGAAAGGCTCCAAATGATGACGAATATGCTCAGGCACTTGAGGACTTGAAGTAAGGTTTGAGTAAACTGCACATTAGTTTCGGTTTACCATATTATAATAGTATAGGAGTTTGGAAATGTCAGAGATAAAGAAAATCGCAACCAGAGATAGCTATGGTAATGCCTTAGTAGAACTGGGTAAAGAAAAAGATAATGTGGTTGTTCTTGATGCAGATCTTGCTGCAGCTACAAA
>JAFZXD010000185.1 GCA_017616955.1 Eubacterium sp.
CATCATAAGCGGAAAACCTCCTTAAAAAGATACTATAATTATACCATAAAACAGGCTGCAAAGCCAGTAAATATAAGGGGTTAACGCTGTTTTAACAAAGAAAAATCAGGGGTAGAACCCCTGACTTTGTCTACAGTCTGACAGAACCGGTCATTTGACCGGTTCTGTTTTTATTACAGTATATGAAACGAATTCGGAAACCACATAATTCGGTGTAATGTAATATCCATTATCAAACGCCACCGTATTCTCATCTGCCATCTCTTCATCCAGAATATCTATAAGCTCCATCACGGATTTCCCACCTATATCGCCTTCTATCTTTAAACAGATATTTATCGATGGATACAGAATAGCCAGAATCATATAAAGAATGGTAAATGCCATCATGAATACAGCGACATACTTTGCAGTCTCGATAATCTTGATTCTTTTAGCAGGATACGAAAGTTCATTTACAACTATCTCACTGACATATCCGTCCATAGAATTATTTCCTACAGAAATATCGGATTGATAAGAAGTAGTAACATCACTTACGGCTGTATCCAGTTTTTCAAGAGTTACCTTTATTGCAGGACACCCGCCTTTTTTAATCTTCTCTGCAGTATCCTTCCTAAGAATGAAAAGCCTTATCGAATCACCGAGATAGTTATAAAAACACTCACCATCGCGATTACCTTCAACCACATAGTCAAATCCGGCAGGATTCAGATTCTCCGGACAATTTAACTGCACATTTATCTTACCTTCGGCAAATGCACCTTCCAGAGCAACCTCAAGACTTTTATTATCTTCTGCACTTATATCATAGCACGAATACTTATCCAGAACGGACAGATTAAGTGCTATGATAAGTACAAAGAATTCAATAATAACTAACGGAACGGTAACAGCTATAACATTTCGCACCAACAATTTCCGAAACATAACGAACCTCTCAATTATTCGTAAAGTTGTTACACGTTCTATTTGGCAACAATATTAATGATCTTGCCCGGAACATATATTTCCTTAACGATAGTCTTACCTTCAAGACGAGATCCAAGTGCTTCCTTAGCTGCTGCAAGGATATCATCCTTAGAAGCATCTGCAGGAACATTTATAGTAAGTCTTGTCTTTCCGGAAACCTGAACAGGCAGTGTGAGTTCATCAGACACAAGATGCTTCTCATCACACTCAGGCCATGTCTCAGCGAATACAGAATCTGTACCTCCAAGAACTTCCCAAAGCTCTTCACCGATATGGGGAGCAAATGGAGCAATAAGTTTAACTGCTGTCTTAAAAGTTTCTCTATCTATACCTGTAGACTTTGTCATATCTACAAACTTGTTGTTGTACTCCATGAATGCAGAAACAACAGTATTCAGGTTAAAGCTTTCAAGTCTTTCTGTAACAGCCTTAACAAGACCATTTCTGAGACGAAGTGTTTCAGGTGTTTCAGCAACCTCTCCGTCCTTCTCATATTTCTCAACGTTATCTGTTATAACACCATAGAATCTCTTGATGAATCTGTAGATACCATCTATTCCGGCATCATCCCAGATTGCATCTGCTTCAGGTGGTCCAACGAAAAGCTCATAAAGTCTGAGAGTATCGCATCCGTAATCTCTTACGATATCATCAGGAGATACGATATTTCCAAGAGACTTACTCATCTTTGTTGGCTTTCCTGTAACCTTATCACGACCGCAGATCATACCCTGGTTGAAGAGCTTGTTAAATGGCTCATCAAATCCCACTACTCCAATATCGTAGAGGAACTTTGTCCAGAATCTTGAGTAAAGCAGGTGAAGAACCGCATGCTCAACACCACCGATATACATATCTACAGGAAGATATTTATCAGCCTTTTCTCTTGAAATGAGTTCTTTATCGTTATGTACATCCACATATCTGAGGAAGTACCATGATGAACCAGCCCACTGAGGCATGGTATTTGTTTCTCTCTTAGCAGGGCCGCCACACTGAGGACATGTACAGTTTACCCAATCCTCGATACCGGCAAGTGGTGACTCACCTGTACCTGTCGGCTCATACTTTTCAACATCAGGAAGTCTGAGAGGAAGCTCTTCTTCAGGAACAGCAACACATCCACACTTCTCACAATGAACGATAGGGATAGGCTCTCCCCAGTATCTCTGACGTGAGAATACCCAGTCACGAAGCTTGTAATTCGTTGTAGCCTTACCAAAGCCCTTCTCTTCTATGATCTTCGGAGCCTCTTTCTTAAGAACTGCAGACTCCATACCATTCCATTCACCGGAATTAACCATGACACCTGAAGCAGCTGTGTAAGCTTCTGTCATTTCATTTCCATCCTGAACATCGTCAAGTGTAGGAGCGATAACCTGAATGATAGGAAGATCAAACTTCTTAGCAAATTCAAAGTCTCTGTCATCATGAGCAGGAACGCACATGATAGCTCCAGTACCGTAATCAGCAAGCACATAGTCAGAAAGCCAGATAGGTGTCTTAGCTCCGTTAAGAGGATTTATAGCATAGCATCCTGTGAATACACCTGTCTTCTCCTTATCAGCCATACGATCGATAGATGACTTAAGAGATGTCTGATAGATATAATCCTTAACAGCTTTCTCTGTCTCAGGTGTATAAAGCTTTGAAGCAAGCTCTGACTCAGGAGCAAGAACCATAAATGTAGCTCCGTAAAGTGTATCAGGTCTTGTTGTATATACAGTGATAACTTCTTCTCTTCCGTCTACAGGGAAGTTAACTTCAGCACCCTGAGACTTTCCAATCCATTCAGCCTGCATCTTCTTAACCTTCTCAGGCCAGTCAAGCTTGTCAAGATCAGCAAGAAGTCTGTCAGCATATGCAGTGATCTTGAGCATCCACTGACGAAGATTCTTCTTTGTAACATCAGCGCCGCAACGCTCACATTTACCTTCTTTTACTTCTTCGTTTGCAAGACCTGTCTTACATGAAGGACACCAGTTGATAGGCATCTCCTTCTCATAAGCAAGACCTTTCTTAAACATCTGAACAAATATCCACTGAGTCCACTTGAAATAATCAGGATCTGTAGTATTTACTTCCATATCCCAGTCATATATGGCAGCTATCTGCTTAATCTGTTCTTTGATATTTGATATATTTTTAGCAGTAGAAATAGCCGGATGAACACCGTTCTTGATTGCGTAGTTCTCTGCAGGAAGTCCAAACGCATCCCATCCCATAGGGTGGATAACGTACTTTCCGTGCATCATCTGGTAACGGCTCCAAACATCAGAGATAACATATCCTCTCCAATGTCCTACATGAAGACCATTTCCTGATGGGTACGGAAACATGTCGAGGCAGTAATACTTAGGCTTCTTACCGTCATTAACATTTACCGGCTTCTCCTCCCACTTCTGATTCCACTTTGCTTCAATTAACTTGTGATCAAACCTAGCCATTTAATCATTCCTCCATTATATTATAAAACCTCGGAAATATATTCTTCGGATTTTAATCTTCTTTATCTTCTTTTTCTTTCTTATCATGATGAGCAACTTTGTTGATAAGCTCTTTCGAATGCTTCAGCTGTTCCATCTGGCGCTCACGTTTTCTCTTCTGACTTGCAGATTCAAAGATCTTCTTAGGCCCGCGGATTGGATTACCATCTTCATCAAATCCTCGCAGCGCAACAAAATAGCTGGTGTCATTTACAAGACCCTTCTTATTAAGACCATCTCTCAGAAGTCTTGTTAAAAGTGCGTAAATGCACGCAAATACCGGCACACCCAGAACCATTCCCTTGAATGCGAAAAGATTTCCACCAACAAGGATTGCGAACAGTATCCAGAAACTCGACAGACCGGTTGTATCGCTTAGCACAAGCGGTCCGATGACATTTCCATCAAGCTGCTGAAGTACAATTATAAATATAATAAATACAAGACACATCTTCGGAGATTCCACAAGCACCAGAACCGAAGCCGGTATGGCACCTATGAACGGACCAAAGAACGGAATTATATTCGTGACTCCGACAATAACACTTATAAGTACGGCGTACGGCATCTTTACGATGCTGCAGAATATGAAGCACAGAACACCGATTATAAGAGAATCAATGATCTTTCCGGTTATAAATCCACCGAAAACTCCATCTATAAATTCAAATCCGTTAAGGACTTTATTACCTGTTTTTCTATTAAATACGGCATATATAAGCTTCTTCGCCTGTGCAGAAAACTTATCCTTACTTCCAAGAATATAGATAGCCGCAACTATACCGATTATAAAATCAAATACAAACTTAACTCCACCAAGGATACCACTTGAAACAGCTTTAACCACGCCATCCATATTCGGGATAAGTTTATCGGTAAAAAGCTGCTTGATTGACTTTTCAATATCGTCCATATAGTTATTAAGCATATGAACAACATTCGGTTTCCTCTTGGCAAGCATAGTAACCCATTTTTCAAGGTTTGATGTATATTTATCAAAGTTGTCATACAACTTATTTATACTATCATAAAGGGACGGAATAAGTATCCATAAGAGTCCCGAAATCATCGCAATAAAGAAAAGCATAGCAAAGAATACTGATAGAAAATCAGTTGTTTTCTTTCTATTCTTCTTTGTCATGTTAGGAAATGCTTTCTTCAAAAAGCGATTAAAACAAACCCTCAACTTATTTACAAGAGGATTCAGAAGAAATGCGATAATTCCACCTATTATGATAGGAGCCATAGATGCTATAAGCTTCTTTATCACAGCAAAAACAGCGGTGATATGACCGACAAAAATATAAAATATTCCGATTATACAGCCGGCTCCCGCAAGGGTAAACATAAGCTTAGTATCTAAAAAATCTATATGTTTTTTCTTGTTGTTATCCTCTTCCATAAGATACCTCCACCAATTCACGTTAGGTATGATAACACATTTCTATGAAAATATCTATATCACGACTTAATCTCTATCGCTATCTTTCTTTTCAAAAGATGAAGCCATGCGTACAACCTGCTTCTTCCGGTTATCTTACAGAATGTAGCAAAGTCCTTCTTGTATATTTCATAACGCCTATATAAAGCTTCTTTATCTTTTTCATCTCTTCCCGAAAAGCTCTGAACAATGTTTTCAGGAATAACAAGGACTTTGCATTTTTTCTTTTCGGACAACTTATAAAGCATCGTATAGTCAACCATATCCAAGAATAGACTTTCATCAAAGCCACCGATTTCTTTAAGGGCGCTGAGTCTTACTGCCATTCCGCTGTTGATACAGCATATATCGTCATATACTCCGGGCGAAACTATATAGTCGCTGTCTTTATACGCGAACCGGAATCCTACTGTCGGAGACATAGGTCTTCCATCTGCAGATATAAGACCTGTGATAACATTTACCCCATCACTAAGGTTATCAGATTTTGATACTTCCGTATATATACCGGAAATATATTCCTTGGTTAAGGATGTATCATCATCTATTAAAAACATGAAGTCTGATTCCGGATCAGAACTGATACTCACAGCATAATCAAAAGCTTTGTTATAGGCCTTGGAAAGCCCGAGGTTCGTTCCATTTTGAATATACTTTATATTCCTCGACACGATCATCTCCTGCTCTTCAGAAGTCAGTTCTGAGGTCTCATCGGAATTATCGACCACAATAAGCTTGATATCATCCTTCCCGATAGAATCAGAGAAGGAAAATATCTCATCAAGAGAAGCTATATCCGATATTCTTTTGTTATATATAACCGACGCAATATATAACATATCTGTTCCTCTTTTTTAATAAGCTTTTACTTTAGTCCACAGATCAGCATAATACTGTTTAATGTCTCTTTCCTGAAGTCGGAACTCTTCGTTATTAGGAGCACCGATAGCAGGAACATATGAATTTATTCCTTCATATTCCGTATTCATCAGATCTTCTCTTACCTTTGTAACAGGAGTTGTATATCCTACAAAAAGAGAATTTCTGTAAGCAACATCATATTCAAG
Source organism: Eubacterium sp. (assembly GCA_017616955.1). GTDB lineage: Bacteria > Bacillota > Clostridia > Lachnospirales > Lachnospiraceae > Eubacterium_Q. Next base: position 5,967 of record JAFZXD010000185.1, read on the forward strand.
CATATAATCCATAAATGCTTCTGCAAGTTCTGTGTCTCTGCAGTCTTTTGTCATTACCATCGCATCACACCACTGATTGGTCCCCTGCTCAGGTTCAAAGTAACCAAGGTCACTGTTTTCAGCCATGATATATGTACCGTCACCTGAATATACAAGCGCAAGCGCCTTATTTCCGGCTATCATGTTATCCATAACATCATCTCCGGCATAGACAACATCCATAGTCTCACGCTGTTCTATAAGCCACTCATAGGCTTTATTTATCTCTTCTTTATTTGTAGTATTCATTGAGTAGCCAAGAGCCTTAAGCGCACACATAAAGCTGTCACGCTCAGAATCATACATGTAGATATCACCTGCATACTTCTTGTTACGCAGGAGTTCCCAGCCATCATCAAGGTCTTTCTCATCAACCTTATTCTTGTCATAAAGAATACCAACTGTTCCGACAAAATACGGAACACTGTACTTATTCTTCGGATCAAATGCATAGCCAAGATTTGCAGGATCTATATCATCTTTATGAGTGATATTTTCCCAGTCAACTTCCTGAAGCATATCCTCTTTAATAAGCTTCTCAATCATATAATCGCTGGGAATCAGAATGTCATACTCCGAACCACTCATAAGCTTAGTGTACATAGATTCATTTGAATCAAATGTCTCATATATGACCTTGCATCCATATCGCTCTTCAAACTCAGTGATAAGATCAGGATCCATATACTCACCGGCATTGAATATTCTGAGTACCCTTCCGGAACTCTTTATTCCGGCAAATGCACTAAATCCAATAACAACCACAAGTGCAACAGCCATAAACTTCTTCATAGTGTTCTTCAACATATTCGGAATAAGTTTAGAAGCAACTATAAGAACGATAATAACTATGATAACAATCGTCGAAAGTGCATTTATCGTAGGATTTGTACGCTTTGTCATATTGTAAACAACGATCGAGATATTCTCTACTCCGTTTCCTGTAACAAAGTAAGATATAACGAAATCATCGAAACTCATCGTAAATGCAAGAAGCACTCCGGCATATATTCCGTCTTTGAGCATAGGGATGATAACCTTTACCAGTGCCTCAAACGGAGTTGCTCCAAGATCCATAGCTGCATCAGCAATACTTGGATCAAGCTGACGAACCTTCGGATAAACCGATGTAATAACGTACGGTGTACAGAAAGCCACGTGAGCAAGAAGCATGGTCATATATCCCTTGCTGATCATAATAGATGAGAAAAGGATCATAAGACCGATAGCCGTAACGATATCCGGATTCATTATCGGGAAGTTATTTATGTTCAAAATCAGATCTCTTACCACTTTCTTACTCTTGGAAAGTCCGATAGCGGTTATGGTTCCGAGAACCGTAGATAAAACCGTAGCAAAAAGAGCTATGGTCAGAGATACATATACAGCTTTCATTATAGATCCGTCGGATATAAGTCTCTCATACCATCTGAGCGAAAAACCTGTCAGGCTTGTCAGACTCTTGGATGAATTAAATGAGAATACCATCGTAACGACTATAGGAAGATAGAAAAACACATACATGCAGATTATATAAAGAGCATACAGTGCTTTATTCTTTTTACACTCAGACATCAGCTTCCTCCTTTTCTTCCTTATCGAACTTCTTCATAAGTGTAAGACCGATAAGAATAATAAGAGTAAGTATGATGGAGGTAGCCGAACCAAAGTTCCAGTCACCTACTGAAATAAACTGATTCTCGATGAGGTTACCGATGAGCATGTACTGTCCGCCTCCGAGAAGTTTCGGAATAACGAAAGTCGATATGGACAGGAGAAATGTCATCATAACTCCATTGATAACTCCGGGGATCGACATTTTCAAGATAACTCTGACAAATGTCTGGAAATGATTTGCTCCCAGGTCATGCGATGCCTCTATAAGAGACAGATCTATCTTTCTGATAGATGTATGTATAGGAATGACCATAAACGGAAGAATATCGCTTATAAGACCAATAACAACGGCAAAATCAGTATACATGAAGCTTCTTGCCGTAAGTCCGAAGAGACCAAGAAACTTGTTGATAAGTCCGTTATCTGAAAGAAGGCTGATCCATGCATATGTTCTTAGGAGTGTATTGATCCACATAGGGATCGTAACAAACAAAATCAGAAGATCCTGCATCGAGTCACTAAACCTGGTTATAAGATAAGCCAGAAGATAACCCAGAACAAGGCATATAAGAACAGCAACAAAGCCCAACTGGAAGGACTTCTTTAATACATCAAGGTATATTGGTTCACCGATTCTTTTAAAATTCTCAAATGTAAACTGGATATTTACCAGTTCGTTACCACCTGTTGTAAGGGAATACAGTATTATGAGGATGAAAGGAACTATCACAATAACTATAGACCATATTAAGTATGGGCGGATAAGACGTATGTAATGTTTCATCTATGATTAACTCTCTTTTCTTTAATGGGATAAATTGAAGCCTACGCTGCCTGCTACTGCTTGCAGTATACTTCTCGGATATTCGGGACGTCCGCACTTCGTGCTCTACCGCTTGCTTCGCAAGCACCTCCCTCATACCTTCGAAGTAACCTGCTTCGCAGGTTTCGACTGATAACAACATATCAGCTCGATCATGCAAGCATATCTCGCTGCTAAATTGTTATCACTCTCACTGCAAGCGTTACCATTCCATCGGATACATGACATGTATATCATCAGGGCCGAATTTGAGGCCGACTTTGAGGCCTGGTTCGAAGTAGTCTGTGGTGTGGATGAGGTAGTCACGGTGTTCTGTCTCGACTACTATCTCGTGATGCACACCTTTGAAGATGATTGACTTAACGATACCTTTTACTTTCGCATCCTTTGGCTTCACGATGTCTATATCTTCAGGACGTATTACAACTTCTACATCCTCATTGTGTTTGAAACCTTTATCTACACAATCGAATTCTTCCCCATCGAAGCTTACGAGAAGGTCTTTCTTCATGACAGCTTCGATGATGTTGGAATCACCGATGAAACTAGCAACGAATCTGTTTTCAGGTTCGTTGTATATATCTTCAGGAGTTCCGACCTGCTGTATGATACCTTCATTCATAACGACTACCGTATCACTCATGGACAGTGCTTCTTCCTGGTCGTGTGTTACAAATATAAATGTAATACCAATCTCTTTCTGGATTTTCTTAAGCTCTATCTGCATGTCTTTTCTAAGCTTGGCATCAAGTGCACCAAGAGGCTCATCAAGCAGAAGAACTTTTGGTTCATTTACCAGGGCACGGGCAATAGCAACTCTCTGCTGCTGACCACCTGAAAGACTGGTAACATCTCTTTTGGCAAATCCACCAAGACCTACAAGTTCAAGCATATTATTTACCTTGTGGTCTATAACGGTTTTATCCATCTTTTTTATCTTAAGACCAAATGCAACGTTGTCGTATACATTCAAAAACGGAAAGAGAGCATATTTCTGGAATATTGTATTAACCTCTCTCTTGTAAGCAGGAATCTTGGATATATCGATACCATCAAATAGAACCTCGCCGCCTGATGGATCTTCAAATCCGGCGATAATTCGAAGTGTTGTTGTTTTACCGCATCCGGAAGGACCCAGAAGAGTCAAGAATTCATTTTTGTAGATAGTAAGATCGATACCCTTCAGTACCTGCTGATCCTCGAAATTCTTCGTCAGCCCTTTCAGCTCAATTATAGCCTCTCTCTTTTCGCTTTCGCTCATTTACACTCTCCTTAAAAAACAAAAATATAAAGGCTTTGAATAATGATTTCCACCACCATTTCAAAACAGATAATAATGTACCAAAATATGCTGATAAATACAACTAGAAAATGGACTATTGCACAAACAATAGCCCATTTTCAATACCCTCCCATTTTAACAGAAGAATCAGTATTTCCAACCATTCATATTGTCACTAAGAAGAAATCTGTAGCTAAGGTCTACCTCCGGGTAAAGTTCATACACTCTGTTACCCTGCGCACCCTTGAGATTATGTGTCTTAGTAATATATACAGTTTCAAGTGTACAGCCGCCGCCTGCAAAGATATGAACCTTGCAGTTCTTGTCAACGGCTATGATCCATTGATTGAAATATATTCCCTTATTGAACTTCATGGACAGATCCTGTTCTTCGCCCATTGATCTTAATTTACTTCTCATTCCGAGATTTCCAATATTATCCAGATTTGACGAATTAACAGTCTGGCTTACATAGAAATATGTCGGTGTAGTATTATCCGCTTCCATAAATCCGAGTATTCTGTACTCCATAGAACTATCCATACCGTCAGGATTATTCAGTTTTATAAGATCTGCTCCTCTTCTGGCGAAATTATGAAGGCTATCATCGCCATCAAGCGCCTTTGTAACACTCTTTCCAAGATAATCGGCCGTATCAAGATCCACATTCTTATTAGCCCTGTCTTTTCTTCCTATGAAAACCGGAGACATTATACATCCAACTATTATAAGCACCTCAATAAACATAAGAAGCTTAGGCAGCGGACTCGCTTTTTCTTTTTTTGCCATTTTCTGGAACTGAGGTTTTTTGGCTCCGGTTTGCGAAGAACTCGCACCACCGCCACCCGAAGCCACATAAACTTTTCGATTACCGTAGTTCTTATCATTTGCAGCCATATCATCGTCCTCCCATAACTCTCAACAAAACATCACTCTCTCAAATATCACTTTATTTGTAATCAGGTGCAGGATCAGGATAAAGTCTTCTCATAGCTCTGATAGCTCCACTCTTATATCCCAACCAAACCTCCGGAAGACCATTATCATCTCTTCTGTAAACTATCCAACATTCAGCCTTTCTCTGTGTCTTGTCTGTCTTAGAGGTATTCATAGTTCTCTTATACCTGAACCTCATATATTCTGATGAATATCCATCATAAGTTCTTGTAGCATACTTTCCGTGTGTATCAGTCTCACCCTTTGCAGCATCATGAACGAGAGCCCAGAGAAGTTCATCTGTATACTTTCTCTGCATAGCTCCTGTATCCTTTCCGTGTCTGTTGGAAGAATCAAGTGTACTCTTCATCAAAACGTTCTCCCAAGTCGAATGCGTACCGGAAAACTGAGTACCACGACACCATGCTATAGGTCTCATAGCATAATATCCCATTCTTCTCTCAGTTTCACTTGGATAACTGGTCTTGTAGAAATATCCATCCGGAGTAGCTGTATTAGCACCCGGATAACCATTATAGTTATTAGCTGTATCATTCCACTCATCATAGCAGACTGAATAACCATAATATGCGTCGTCATTGCCTGATGTATATGCTAGTTCAGCAGCTCTGAAGATTACAGATGCAGTTTGAATATCCATAGACTTCTGAGCTCTGTCGATGTACCTGATCAAAAGAGGCGTTGACGCACCTGCCAAAATAAGAATTATGGCAATTACGATAACCAATTCTACAATAGAAAAACCTTGATTATAAAAATATTTTTTAATTTTCATAACTCTCCACCGTCCTTTTCTTCAAATTTTTAGAATTCAAATATTTAAACAAAAAACGACCGGAAGCTATAGTTTTAGCCTCAAGTCGCTATTTACCTGCAGCTGGCAATCTTTATATATTAATAATATAAAGACCCTATAGCTTTGCGTCACAGGATCACTCCTGCTTTGCTAAATATTATAAAGATATATTAGCATATTTTTGGTGAATTATCAACAATGAAGTTTGTGAAAAGTGCACAGAAATATACAATTTGTGACATTTTTCCATAGAACGCAAAAACAGCTTGTGCATATCTTTTATATACATCGTTATAATAGCACATCTCTAGTGCACTTTCAACAATTCGGGCAGTTCTATTATACAAAGATAACAAGGAAGAAAATATAACGATGGTTAAATTGAATAAAGAATATATTTGAATATAGCTCAAATTTGGGCAAGAAAAAAAGCTTGTCAGCAAAAGTGACAAGCTTTTTTCGCAAGTGCGGATAACAGGAGTTGAACCTGCACGGGATTCCCCACTAGAACCTAAATCTAGCGCGTCTGCCAATTCCGCCATATCCGCAGGTAAAAGATAAAGTCGCTTACGCGACTTTATAATAATCTCTATATGAGTGAGTCACGGGGGAATCGAACCCCCGACAACTTGATTAAAAGTCAAGTGCTCTACCGACTGAGC
>JAFZXD010000186.1 GCA_017616955.1 Eubacterium sp.
AACCTCTTATTCTGTGCAAGATCATCTCTATATCTCTTTATATAGAACTTTGCAATATTCAGATTCTGCTCTGAATAGTTTCCGCACTCCTCAGGCTTAGCACCCGGAATCTCACCTTCGAAACCTATGATAAAGTCACACATTTCAATGATTAGATCATATATATCTTCAGAAGTGAGTTCACCGAACATAAGAACGTAACATCCTGTTCTGCAGCCCATAGGTCCGAAATAAACTACATCATCTTTTCTGCTGCTGTTTCTGAGAAATGTTGCACCAAGATGCTCGATAGTATGTATTGCCGGCATATCCATAACAGGTTCTCTGTTAGGTGCTGTCATTCTCATATCAAATGTAGTAACAACCACTCCGTTCTTCTCATCTCTTCTTGAAACATAGAGTCCCGGAAAAAGATTCAGGTGATTAACTGAAAAACTAGCTATTCTGTCCATTTTGTCTCCTTTTCGTTGAGATCCTTCGCCTAAGCTTAGGATGTATATTATTGCTCAGCTGATTATATTCTTCAGCAAAAACTTAGTCAATGTGATTCTATCTTACTATTTACTCCACAGATAATCAGTTCCTATAACGACATCTCCTTTTTGAAGGATCATTCCTTCTTCACTAACATCATTTACGGTAAAAACATATCCGGTAAGGCCGGACTTCGATGGACCAAGTACATCGGCTACTTCCTGCGTATAATAATCCTTGGAAGTACTGAAACTCACGATTTCATTCTCCCTGCAGTAGTTCAGGAATTCCTCTGGAGTCTTTAGAATATCTTCTCTCATTTCATCACTGTCATAATATAAGTTAATGATAGGAAAATCATATGCCTCGCGAGCCGCTTTCACCATATCTGTAGTCTGACCGCCGGCTATAAGTCGGTTCAGAACATTTGTCCTGCCATCGGCAACTCTCACAAGCTCACGATAATATTCAAGTGTATCTTCATATGATCTATGTCCTGCATCTACCATAAGATACATATCGTCATGTTCTTCCATAAAGTCAAATACTTCAGCAAGATCCGTTGCTTTGTATCTTCCCTGAATCCGGAAGCTCATAAATGTATTGTAATCGCAGAGATTCTTCTCTGAACCTGCCGCTCCCGTTTTTTCATCCGGAAAAGCCTGTCCGAATCTCTTCTCCCAGTCATTTTTAGACCATATATTATTTTCTCCGCTGTGAGCAAGCACCAGAACATTATCACTTGTAAATGATATATCACCTTCAAACAGCCTGTACCCAGATTCATACGCAGTCTTCAGACAGTCGATGGAATTCACATATGAGTATTTACCTTCCATACCTCCAAGGGCATGAATGATATATTTGTTTTCGTTTACTGTCTTTCTATAATCAGATAACGGCGAATCCGCCTTATCACTCACCTGAAATATCGAGTCCCATTTCTTCTTCAGCTCTGCACGATGTATATATAGATATATACCAACAAATATCAGTGTTGATAGAATGACGATAAAAAAAGATGCAAGCTTCAATAATTTAAGTATATCTTTATCCATTTTTCCTTTTAACCTTATAAGCTGTTTCTGTATTCTTCAAAATGACTGCCTATCTTTTCCTCAATCAGTCCTTCTCCTATTACGATAAACAGCTCCTGTCCGACCGAAGTCGGCTTTATCGTTATCTCTGTCTTCGTAGCATTAACTTCAAGCCACGCCCCATCGTGGTCCTGAATAAATCCTTTAAGTCTTATGACATTTCCCGCATCTTTATCGGCGAAAATGTCATCCACCGTCTCTTTTAGAGAATCTATCGGTGTCTTCACATGAAAGAAAAACAGAGACTTAAATCCATTCTCTTCAGAAAGCTGAAGCTTCATTATATCCCCGGAGCCGTATCCTACACGAAGTAGTTTTTCGAAATCCTCTTCCGCGATACCTCCATCTGTCTTCAGATAGAATTCCGGAACCTTTCCTCTATGATTAAACTCCGCCAGTACTTCTGTTATAAAGGCTTCATTTAACTTCAAGACTTCAGGGGAATCCACCATATCAGTCTTACTTATTACAACACACCCTGCCTTAGCAATCTGTGAAGCCAGGAAATATCTTGATTCGTGGGACATATCTCTGTCCAGTCCCGCCTCAACGATTGAAAATACATTTCCGATCTCATACATTCTTTCCAGCGGTTCTTCATAAAGCATATCGAAGAATTCATCCACATCAAAGATACCGGATGGTTCAACTATCACCCTGTCATATTTTTCCATAGCCATCGCTATAAGCTTCGTCTTGAGTCTTCGTCTTGCGCAATCCACATCGCCGCCGATAACCATCTCAAGACGGCATTTGTCACCCAGTTTTTCTTCAAGAAGAAGTCTGTCGACATTGATCGCTCCGTAGTCATTTACGATTATTGCAACCTTCAGTTCTTTATTACACAGCCTTTCGGCATATTCTTTTATAAATGTAGTCTTTCCGGAACCCAGAAAGCCCGTTACCAGATCAACCTTTATCATTTGAGTTCATTTGCAACCTTTTCTTCATGTTTCGTAAAGCACCCATAAAAGGTACACCTATAAATCATTTTAGCATGACAAAACATTTTATAAAAGTGCTTTATGATAAAAGTCTTGCGTACAATGGATGTATGGAGTAAGATAATGATTCAAATGTGCCTAAGGGCAGTGACATTTGCACTACTATAGATATAGAGGTATTCAGATGCTTAAGAAAACTCTTGAGGAGATGGAGTCTGACTCCCGCGAAAAGATAATAATAGATGTAAGAGATCCTGAGGAATATTCTGTCGAATCTTACCCGAATTCAAAAAATATATATATTGAAGAGATAAGTCTCGATGATTTCGGAACGGACTCTGCTGTTGTCGAAGAGTACTGTCACAAACTCATAGACGGTATCAACGATACTCAGAAACCGGTTTATCTCATCTGCTATTCGGGACTCAAGAGCGATATTATAGCCGATAAGATGCAGTCTCTCGGATATGAATGCTACAGTCTTGCAGAGGGCTACAGATGTATCATGAGGAGAAATGTTCAAAACTATCTCAAGAAGTCCGAAGAGGTTACCGAAAGCGAAACATCTACTCAATACGTTAAAGATGTTGAAAGAAGTCTCGTCAAGAAATTCCGCAAAGACATATGGTGTAAGTTCACTAAAGCCATCAACGAGTATGACCTCATTCAGGATGGAGATCGTATAGCGGTATGTATCTCCGGTGGTAAGGACTCCATGCTTATGGCCAAGCTGTTCCAGGAACTGTACCGTCATGGCAAAAAGAACTTTGAAACAGTGTTTCTTGTAATGAATCCCGGATATAATGATATGAACTATCAGGTAATCCTAGATAATGCAAAGAAACTGGATATTCCAATAGAAGTATTCAAAACAGATATCTTTGACTCCGTGGCAGAAGTCGGTGACAATCCATGTTATCTCTGCGCACGTATGAGAAGAGGTTATCTGTACAGTCAGGCCAAAGAACTGGGCTGCAACAAGATTGCTCTGGGACATCACTACGATGATGTAATCGAAACCATCCTCATGGGAATGCTCTGGGGAGGACAGATTCAGACTATGATGCCTAAGCTGCACAGCACAAACTTCGAAGGTATGCAGCTTATAAGACCTATGTATCTTATCCGCGAAGAAGCCATAAAGAAATGGAGAGATTACAACAATCTCTACTTCATCCAGTGCGCATGCCGTTTCACTGAAAACTGCGCATCCTGCGGTGGTACCGGAAAGGGTTCCAAGAGAGCTGATATCAAAAAGCTTATAAGTGAGCTTGCCAAGGAAGACACCATTATAGAGAAGAACATATTCCGCAGTGTGGAAAATGTAAATCTCGCAACAGTTATTGCTTATAAGAAAGATGGAGTAAAACATCATTTCCTCGATGAATATTAAAACACCGTTTCATATAAAAACACAAAAGAGCGCCGATACAGTTTTGTATCGACGCCCTTCTTTTATATTATGCGCATTTTAATACATCTACTTATTTACTTATTTCTTTCTGTAATTCAGACCTTCTTCTCCGGCATCTATAACCACTGTGTCTCCTACTCCCAGAGCATTGCTGAGAATAGCTCTTGCCACAAGTGTTTCCAGATTCTTCTGGAGGAATCTCTTAAGCGGTCTTGCCCCATATACTGGATCGTAACCACTATCTATGATATATGATCTGGCAGAATCTGTAAGTTCTATAGATATCTCCTTATCACGTACTCTCTTATTCAGATCTACCATCAGA
>JAFZXD010000187.1 GCA_017616955.1 Eubacterium sp.
TCGTGCATCGTAATCTCTGCCCGCTTGCCTTCCAGTGTTCCGAAAGCCACTATCTTCTTTCCTGACGTCACCGTCTGAACAAATGAGTTCCATATTCCTATCTGTGTGGAATTCCTGATACTTCCCACACAAACACCACTCTTCAGAGATGCATTTATCTTAAGAGAGCACTCGTGTATCAGTATTGCTTCACTTCCATCTATTGAACCTACCGCTACACCCTCATCTGAATTAAGACTGATATTATACATACCTTTACAGATGTTAATACGTCCACCAAGTCCCGATCCTATTGCTATCGCCCGTCTTCCCATGGATTCAATAAATATGGTTCCTTCCTGATAGAAGAATATATCTCCATGACGACTGTCGATACTATTTCCTATTCCATAGCAGTCATTTACATCCAGATATATGTTCAGATTTCCATCCCCCTCAAAAAACAGAGAGGATTCTTCCGGAACCCTTATTCCACCGCTTGTCAGATGATTCATCCCAACAAGCTTGATAGTAGGTCTGGCTCCCGGTTCTATATCTATACAAGGATGTCTGTTCAGATCGGTCAAAGCAACATTTTCAAGAGTAAGAGTACCTTCATAGCCTTTATTTATATGAACATGAAGGTTTGCTCTATGTCCGGGCGTACCCACAAGAGTTATATCTCTAAATGTCATACCCTCGGTTCCTATGATCACAGAGTTTACTCCCTCTTTCACAAGGTTATTGACGGATATTCTGTTTATTCGCCCTGCCTCGTATTCCTGATCCAGGTCACCATGACTGATTAGCTCATGATAGTGTCTGATCTCATCCCTTATCTTTTCATCTATCGAATCAACTATGGTTTCCGATGGTCTTCCGGTATAGTAGCCCTGAATCAGATCCGCACCGAGTCTTATCACTGTCTTCAATTCTTCAGATGTTTCAACACCTTCAGCCAGAGCCAGTATACCATTTGAATGACAGAAATCTATAACATCTTTTACGAAATGCTGTTTCTGTTTACTGCCCTGGATCTCGGTCAGGATGCTTCTGTCTATCTTGACTATTCCCGGCATATATCGTAGGAGATTCTTCATATTCGAATATCCTGTTCCGTAATCATCCAGTGCAAGTTCTATTCCCAGATTCTTGTAATTCTTCTTCAGATCAGCCAGCTGATCATCACGAAGCTCATCCTGTTCCGTAAGTTCAACAACAGCTATTCCAGAATACTCGGAAAGAAGTCTCTGTATATCATCTCTGTCACCTTGTTCCAGATCACATCCCGGAATACTGTTTATAAACACCTTCTTGTCATTAAATAAATCTATATAATTTCCAACTATCCCAAGTATATTATTGAACGTTGCCTTCTCTATATCGGATATTCTTCCAAGTCTGTCAGCATGCTTAATGATCTGAAGTGGTGGTATCTTCCAATCCGTTGCTGACCTCATCAACGCTTCATAGGAGAATATTCCACCATCTATCGTATTTACTATAGGCTGGAAATGATACACAAAAAGGTTCTCATCAAGGATTCTTTCAACCTCCTGCATCTCTTTCATTTCTTCTTCGGAAACGTCACGCTGTTCACTGCTTTCTTCAAAGACGATAGGTCCTGCATATTTAACGCTTTCCAATTCCGCTATTTTGCTTCTGTAAGCACGCATGCATATAAGTCTTCTGAGTGATTCCAGTCCATCGGCCAGATCCTCTGTCCATAAACGATATAATTCATCGTAACTTCTTGGATTATCACCATAGCTTATCATTATATATCCAAGTGACTTTTGCTCTGAATAAATAGGTGTAAAAATATAGCCTTCAGGTTCATCACTGAAGTCCGGAATCAGCTCCGCTTTCTTAAATGTTCTGTTTACATCTATTATAGTTTCTCCCGAATCATCGGAATAATAATCCACAACAAGAGCTATCTTGTCAGAATAACCTTCTTCCGGAAATTCTTTCTCAATCATATATTCCGGAATAAGCCATAGATCATTCAAACATAAACAGAATCTCTTTATTCCCTGAAGCTGGAACAGATGCTCATAAAGATTTGAAGCAAATTCACTCAGGTCATTTGAATTCTGCAGATCTCGTTTGAGTGTATTATGAATAGAGTAGTATCCTTCTTCTGCTGTTTTCGATACCCACTTCTCTCTTCGCCTCTTCTCATAAGGCGGAGCTATAGTTCTGTCTCCCGTACTTTCCCCTAGAAAGAGCTCCGGTGTATAGAAAGGCGGTCTTATATTCTCTCCTGCCATAAGCCTTTCAAGGCACTCCAAAGTATACCCCCCGTAGTACTCTGCAGGAATATATGTTGATGTCAGGGATTTCGGACATGACTGTCCCTCTTCCGATGTTCCGTATCCCGCAATAGCTATATCTTCCGGAATATTGATACCATGTTTCGCAAGCTCATCTGCCAGACCTATAGCCATGCAGTCATTTGCACAAACAACAGCCTGAGGCATATGTTCTCTGTCTCTGAGCAGTTCTTCCGCATATACCATCCCGCTTGTATACCAGAAGTCACCGTATCCAATTCTGTGATCATCCACCTCCAACGCATGATCGTTCATAGCATCCTTAAATGCTTCAAGACGTCTCTTAGAATGAGGATGATGTGCTCTTCCGGTAAGATAAACTATATCTGTCAGATGTCTTTTCTCTATAAGATGAGATATCAATGAATATACAGCACTGTATCCGTCAGTCCAGAATGATTCAAAATAAGGACTGTCAACATCCACACATATAACCGGTCCTGAATAACAGTTATGTATGGTCTCCTCTATCTTCTGTTCAACTCCCGGAGTCTGTATAGTATCGGACAAAATAATAACAGCATCAAACATGTCGTAGTTAATGAGACTGAATATATTCGAATCTCCTACTTCACGTTCTTTGCTGTTCTGATATTTTATATACATAGAA
>JAFZXD010000188.1 GCA_017616955.1 Eubacterium sp.
CGTCTGAGGTTCTTAGCCAGTCCGGCAGAAGCCATGGCACCATACTTACCTCCCATAACACCTGCATAGAGCGCTCCAAGGGCAAGCACGATCATAATACCTCCGTACATGAGTATCCTTGACATATCAATAGAATCCCCTTCCGAGATATCAACAACCTTTCCCATAATTATAGGAATAATGGTTTCCAATATAACTTCCAAAACCATGAAAAGCGGCGTCGCAACAGATGCCTTTTTATAATCTTTTACCTCTCCAAGTATAGATTTTAATACCTTCAATTTTTCGACCTCTTATCATTAAAATTCCACATAAAATACCGTGACAAACTGTAGTTTACCACTTTTTCGATTCCTTTACAATTTGATAAATATATGTTACCATTCACAGTTGATGAGCATAACATAACAATCGCTGTGACTGCTTGCAGGCTAAAGCGATTGTTATGTTATGCTCAGCATTCCTGCGAAGCAGGAGCTCCGAAAACATTCGAGAGGTGTCTGCAACGCAGACAATAGAGCACCGTTTATTGATTTGTATAAGCTTGCTTAATACAAATCGAAAAACGAGTGCGGACGTCTCGAATGATTTTGGAGAGACTGTGAATGTAACTATATTTAGCAATAACATAAAACTTTTAACCCAAACCCTAAAGGAGAAACTATATAATGATTGAATTTAAAGTCGGAATAATCGGCGCCGGAAATATCGCCGGCAAGATTGCAGATACACTCAACAAATTAGATGGATTCACCCCATATGCGATCGCATCGAGAGATCTCGATAAAGCAGTTGCATTCGGAACCGAGTACGGCATTAAAACCTGCTACGGCTCATATGATGAACTCCTTGCAGATAAAGACGTTGAACTTGTTTATATCGCAACAGTTACATCAACACATGCCGAACTGGCTAAGAAATGTATCGATGCCGGAAAGCCATGTCTTGTAGAGAAGCCATTCTCTTACAACCTTCAGACAACCAAAGAAGTTCTTGATTACGCTAATGAAAAGAAAGTATTCTGCGGTGAAGCAATGTGGCTCAGATATGTACCTATGCTGAGACTTACACTTGATATAATCAATCAAGGCGAAATCGGTGATGTAAGAACTGTAATAGCCGATCTTGGTTATGATCTCAAGGGAGTTGACAGACTTACAAATATGGAGCTGGCAGGTGGAGCACTGCTTGATCTGGGTATATATCCACTCACAGCAGTATTTATGATCATGAATGCACCTCCTGTTTCGGTAGCTTCCAATTATTCCAAGTTCAATTCAGGAGTTGATGCATATTCAACTATCCAGCTCAGCTTCCCTAAGGGTAAGTTCGCAACCGTTGTTACATCTATCCTCGGAGAGCTTGATAACAGATGTGTCATCTACGGAACAAACGGAAGAATTGAGATTGAAAATATCAATAATCCTCAGAAGGTTCGTGTATATGCACCAAACGGAGAAGTTACAAAGGAACTTAACCTCACTGAGAAACATATAAGCGGTTATGAATACGAGTTTATCGCAGCTCGTCAGGCTGTAATAGTAGGACATCTTGAGACGCCTGAGAATACAAGAGCAAATATTCTCAACATGTATAACTTCACAGATACAATCCGTAAAACCTGGGATGTCATCTATCCTCTTCCCGGAGAAGATGCAACTGCAGCAAGAGACCCTCAGGTTCGCAGAGTTTAGAAAATATTAATATACGATATAGACGCATAATAAGGCAGCCTCATACAGGCTGCCTTATTTTATATATATTCTTTTATATATTCTAACATAATCTATATCTGATTCTTTAAAAGTGCTATCAGATCTGCCGCTTCGATCTGTCCCGGAGCACTCTCTTCTCCTACAGATGCAAATGTAAGACATGCACCCGTCTCTTTTCCTTTTATACGAGATATCATACCATTCTCTCCCATAGAGATAAGTACGACCGGCTTAAAACACTCCTCGTTCATTCTGGTCTGAAGTTCCATCATGCGTCTTACATCAAATTCATTCTTAGGCATTACAGCAATCTTCAGAATATCTCCGCCAAGAATATCCATATCACGAAGAATCTCAACTATATCCGTGTCATGCGGTGTCTTCTGGAAGTCATGATAAGACATAACTACCTTGATTCCGGCATCATGAGCCATAGTAGCCGCACGAACAACCTTATAGTTACCACGCATAACTTCTACATCGATCATATCTACGAGACCGCTCTCTATAACTTTCTCGTATACTCGGTCAAGATGCGTTCCTACTCTGTCATGTCTCAGTTCTCCACCTTCTTCCTCACTACGAAATGTAAAAAGAAGTAGTCTGTCAGAAAACGCTTCACGAAGCGAATTTAGAATCTCACAAAGTTTATCATTATCGGCAAGATCATCAAAATAATCAGCTCGCCACTCTATAACCGAGACCTTGAGTTCAGGATAATCCTTATATAACTCATCAAGCCTATGACACTCTTCCATTATTAATTTAGACTGTTCAAGTATGTCATCCCTTGTCCGTCCCATAAGGGGGATGCATACGCGGGGAGAGCCATTTCCAAAGGAATACTCACCCACTTTTATTTCATTCATAAAAAGCCCCCATAGCCATTACTTCTAACAGTATTAAAAATTCAGATAGATGGTAAACATTATACATTAACCGCTTTAGTCTTGCAAGAAGACTAATCTAAAAATCCATCTATATCATGTGAATTATCACGGCTGCGATCACACAATCTATGATCTCCCATATTGTAAAGAATATTACAATCTTATATACGCTCCATCCCTTATTCTTTCTGAGTTCATCATGAAATGGGAATCTGATCTTATCCAGGAAGCTGATCTTAAATACTCTCTTAACCGCAAGCTTAAGAAGCCCCAATCCTCCATCAAAAATAAATACAAGCGAAACAAGAAGGAAGATGAACGGATGACCCGACAGCATACATATCAGAGCTATCATATATCCGACAGTCCTCGAACCAGCATCACCCATAAGAACCGTACTTGGATACCAGTTATATGCAAGATAAGCCATCAATACAAATGCAAGAATCAAACTAAGTCCACTCTTCTCAGCCATAGCCTCTCTAAAAAGAAGAAACATTGTGAAAAGCTCAACAGTCGCAACCGTACCACTAAGTCCGTCAACTCCATCAGTACAGTTTGTGACATTTATGGAAGCCCATATCAACATCGTTCCAAGAATTGCATATACGACAACAGGCATGTTAAATGTCATTCCAAAGAAATGAACCGTAGAAGAATTGAATACCAAAAATACCACTACAGTTGAAACCGAAAGCACCAGATCCAGGATTCCCTTAACAAGTTCTCCCCAAGGATTACTGGCTGTATCATCCAGATATCCGGTCAGCATCATTAAAAATCCAAGAACAAGATATATTAATGTTTCAACCGAAAAAGGAAGAAACAGCAGTGCACATAGCAGGAATATAATAACGAAAACCAGACCCGCTCCTGTTACCTTGCCATTTGACTTTTCATTTATTGCCTGACGATTTCCATCCTTGTCTACAATGAACTTTCCACCGTCACGAGGCAAAAAACGAGGCGGCTTTGCCAGCGTCAAAAACGTACCGGCAAAGCCAACCGCAGCTGCTATTACAGTGATAATTATATCTGAAAATCTACCACTTAATAAACTGTATAACATTCCAAAATCCCCTATCTATAAGTATCTTTTAAAAATCTTCCGAATCCTCATCATCTTTCAGCGGATCACTGTCTTTTCCATCCTTCTGATAATCCTCGAAAAAGTCCGAGAAATAATCATCATCGAAGAAATCGGAAAAACTGTCATCTCCAAAGAATTCTGAAATCTTATTATCCTTAAAGAGATCAAAAAACTGAGAAAAATAATCGGATATACTTTTACTTCCGTCTTCATCTTCAAGAAACTGTGCTGCATTAGGAAGTCCTACCACCTCGGATATATCATTTATAAACTTCATGAACTCCGCTGTGTTTTGAGTGAGAAATGTATTAATTTCCTCCTCTGTTGCCGAACCAATATCCACAACCTTGAGACTTGTATCTCTCTCTGCAACCTGTGCAGCAGATGCGGTATCGAATCTCAACTCAGCTGTTGTATTCTTTCTGCCTGACTCGGATACACCTTTCATATCCAAAGTCTTACTGTCATTGTTATATGAAGCCTTAATTTCACAACTTGCCGACTGATTTCCACCTGCCAGATTCATATTCAGATCCATGCTTGAGATAGGATTCTTTATACCTGTATTATGACTTTCAATACTGAAAGTTGCCGAATTCGCATCCTCACCGAATACATCCATCTCAACTGAGAATCCTCTGACAAACTTGCTGTCGACATAAACATCAAATGTTACAGGTCCCGAGATTGCATCATCTGCATTCTCTAATATCTGAAGCAGGGTTTCGACTCCGGACTGATCATCTTTCTGAATTCCGAACTTCTCCTGAATCTCATCATTAAATTCATCGAATATATTGAAACTGAATACATTGTCCGAATCATCAGCTCCGGGAGTCAGATCTTTCTGTTTTGACTTATTCTTTCCGCTTTTTGCCTTATCGGCATTCTTGTCACCAACATATTCAGCTATTCCCGACATAAACTTTACAGCATCATTCTTCTGAAGAGTAACCTTATAAACTTTACAAGTTGCGGGTTCACCTGCCACAGTAACCTCAGTGGTTCCCGATTTCTTTACCTTTGCATCTCTCCATACTCCGTTGAAAAGTTTAAGGATTTCTTCCGATGCAGCGTCACTGGTAATAGTCTTAGAACCACGAAGAAGGATCTCTATGACACGAACCTTATCGGATTTAATCTCTCCGAATGTACCGGCAAGCGCCGAATTATTATATATATCTACAAAACCATTGTTATCTGCTGCTAGATATCCATCAAGGACATTTTCAACAGTAACATAAGACTTTCCGTCCTCTGAGAAAACCTTTAAAGTTGCAACACCCTCACCATTCTTAGTGATCGCAACATCTCCGGACATCTTTTCGCCGTTTCGTACTACGTCCAGACTTAAACCGGGGGTTACATCAGGATTACCCAGGTCTGAGCCATCAAATGTTATAGTACCCGTAAGCTTACCGCCATTCATTTCAAATGCCTTTAAAGCTTCACCTGGAGCTCCCACTGTAAGGTTCTGCTCATTGTATGTTCTTCTGAACGCCGAATATAAAGCCCTTTTCGGATTAAACAGGATAATCGTCGCACCAAAAACAAGAAGAAGTGCAGCCGCTATTATAACACCTGCGATCAAATACCTCTTGATATGAGACTTCTTCCTGACAGGGGGGGTTGTTTCTTCTTTTTCCTGAACATATAACCCACTCTGAACATACGAAAAATCCGGATCTTCATACCTCATGGCAGCATCTCCACTGCCTGAAGTATAAGAATCGTTTGTATCCTGCATATCATCTCTGTGCATGTTTTCATTCATGATCCTACCTCCTTGTAAGAACACTACTGATAACTTCCACACCACACAAATGTTCCAACAATTAAGACTTTATCTTAATATACCATTGCCTCTTCTTCTTTGTTCATAACACGAAGTGCGCCCTGAACAAGTGCAAGGAGCTCATCTTCTCCCGGATATATGGTAATAGGAGCGATGAATCCTACTCTATCTTTTATATCATTTGTAACAACATCACTGTAAGAGATTCCACCGGTGATAATGATCTGATCTACCTTACCCTTAAGAACCGTAGCCTGAGCTCCGATGTCCTTACATACCTGATAGATAAATGCGTCATATACAAGCTCAGCTTTGCTGTCATCAGCTTTCATCTTAAGAACGTCTCTTGCATCATTTGTTCCAAGATAAGCATTGAATCCACCATTTCCGATAAGCTTCTTCTTTATCTCAGCCTGTGTATACTTTCCTGAGAAGCACATCTCAACAAGTGCTCCCGGAGGTACTGCACCGGCTCTTTCAGGTGAAAATGCTCCGTCACCGGAAAGTGCGTTGAATACATCAACTACTTTACCGTCTCTGTGAGCTCCAACGGATACACCACCACCCATATGAACAACTATAAGGTTAAGATCCTCATATTTCTTTCCTGTTTCCTTAGCATATCTCTTGGCAACAGCCTTCTGATTGAGCGCATGGAATATAGAAACTCTTGGAAGTTCAGGTACACCTGAGATTCTTGCAACATCATCAAGTTCGTCAACTACAACAGGATCAACTATGTATGATGGAACGCCTATCTCGTCTGCTATAGACTTAGCAAGGATTCCTCCAAGGTTAGATGCATGCTCTCCACCAACTGCATTCTTAAGATCTTCTACAAGTGCATCAGTAACTGCATATGTTCCGCTAGGGATAGGCTTAAGAAGACCACCACGTCCTACGATAACGTTGAAACTCTTAATATCCTGTCCGCTTTCCTTCAGGAAGTTCAGAATCAGGTTCTTACGAAAATCCATCTGATCTACAATCTTCTCAAACTGAGAGATTTCTTCTGTTGAGTGTCTGAGTGTCTCTTCTGACACAAGTGTTTCATCTTCAAATATTCCGAGCTTAGTTGATGTTGAACCCGGATTGATAATGAGTGATTTAATCATTCTATTCATCCTCCGCTATAAGATTCTTCGCTTTATGAACTACTTATTCTTCTTAAGTGAATCAGCAACGAGTGCTCCAAGTGCGAGTGAGTTAACCTTTACTTCAAAGCTGTCTGATCTTGACGTCAGGATAACCGGTGCGGCTGTTCCTGTAATAAGATTTCCGTTCTTTACATTTGCAAAATGTACCAGACCCTTGTAAAGAATATTTCCGGCATGAATGTCCGGGAAGAGAAGAACATCAGCATCTCCGACTATCTTTCTTCCTGTAGCTCCCTTATGTTCTGCAGCTTCAGGAACTGTAGCAAGATCAAGCGAAAGAGGTCCGTCAACGATACATCTCTCTATCTCACCACGCTCATTCATCTTAGTAAGCTCATCTGCCTCAACTGTCTCAGGCATCTTAGGATTTACAACTTCAACTGCTGCAAGAGGGGCAACCTTCGGATTGTCGATTCCGCAAGCCTCACAGATCTCAACTGTGTTTCTGATGATATTTGCTTTGTCCTCAAGTGTAGGGTATGGAACAAATGCAACATCAGTAAGGAAGAGAAGGTGATCTACGCCTTCCATCTCGAATACACAAACGTGTGAAAGTGGGCGTCCTGTACGAAGACCAACTTCCTTATCAAGTACACTTCTAAGGAAATCCTTAGTATCAAGAAGACCCTTCATGTACATATCAGCTTTTCCGTCAGATACAAGCTTAACTGCTGTACGAGCTGCTTCTGTCTTGTCTTTTACATCAATAACCTCGTAACCATCAAGGCTCATACCGATTTCATCGGCAACTTTCTTGATCTCATCAGCATCTCCAACGAGAATGGAGTCAGCAATGTTTCTTTCCTTTGCTGCCTTTACTGCAAGAAGAACCTCACTGTCCTGTGCAACTGCAACAGACACTTTCTTCTTCTCAACTGTAGCCAGTTTCTTTAACAGATCGTCAAAGCTCTTATTCATAATTTTTCCTCACATTTCCTTCTATATTTTGTAACCGCTCAGCGATTACTATTATTTCTTTTTATCCCTGGCATCCACTATATATTGAGCCGCAACAGGTAAAATCGCCAGAAGTAATGCGATAGCAGTGAGCATCTTATCAGAGCTCTGCTTCTTAAGAGCCTTCATGTAAGCAGACTTAATGTCCTTACGTTCTCTCTTCTCCTGCTTTTTTAAAGCTTTCTTTTCAAGCTTCTTCGCCTTTTTGGCATTCTTCCTTGCGAGGTTTACGGCCTTCTTTGCTTTACTAACTCCGTTTTTCTCCATACGCTTCTCCCCTCTGTAAGATCAGATTCTCTCTGATCAGACTAACTCCAAATGTGCGCCAGATAGCTCAACAGCGCTGCAAGCGCAATAAAGACGAACATCGGAATAACTCCGATAAGTGTTTCTTTTACGCCTTTCTTATGGACTCTGTCATTGCCGATAAATCTGTGAACCCCTTCTTTCTCTATCAGCTCGACCTCTTCACCTTTTTCAAATATACAGAACATAGGGCTCTGTTTTGAATATGCAGTGTTTCCACTGTCGGTGACGATAGTAAGTTCCATAACATTTCTTTTTAAAAGCTCATCATGAACTTTTTCTATGGACTTTATCTTTCCTTTTACAGGAGTCCAGTCCTTTAACTTTTTCTTTTTTCTATGTGCACGTCCCGCCGAACAGAAGTACAGTTCGACGAGAAATAATACCATAAATATACATGCAACTAAGTTCTTCAAAGTCTATCTCCATGTTTTTTGATTCTTCGTTTTTTCGACTACCTCAACTCTACAATCATACATGGAATTCACCAATGTGTAAAGTGCTTTGATTTATTTCTTCTTTCGTTTAAGCCATATGAATATACCCAGAACTATAAGAACGAGCGGTATTACAAATATGAACAGTAAACCTATTACTATCATATTGCTGTTTGGTACAGTCACATACTGAGGCTCTATGGATTTAACCGGAATCGATACTGTTGTTTCATGATCCACAAGGTTACTCATCATATTTCCAAACAGTTTTACATTATTTCCGGAAACCGCATTATCTACATTATCATCTGTTACAAGCGGTGTTCCGAATATTACAAACTTTGAATCACCCTTCTCTGAATAAGCTCCGAGAATAAAGCTTCCCTGCTCATCGCCCTCTTCAAAACCGGTTGTGGTAGCCTTAGTAATATTCTTCTTCAGAACCGCATTGTCTGAAGTCTGAGCAAATACAACTACATCTGAAGATGCTGCGTCTGCATCAGTTGCTGTAGCAGCTTCATCTTTGATCTCGCTGAATCCAACTGACTGAACCATAAGGATTGTATCACCCGCTGAAGTTCCGGCTTTACCGTTACTGAGGATTCCCGGAATAAGGTAATCAGCTTCCTTGTAATAGTAATTTCTGTCACTTTCCATTATGACCCCACGCTTAACTTCCAGATGATAATCGGCAACGAGGGAATTCAGATTATCAAGAGACTTTTCAG
>JAFZXD010000189.1 GCA_017616955.1 Eubacterium sp.
CAATATAAAACTAAACAGCGTTCGGAGCTGCTGAACTATCTTAGAGATATGTCCGGTGAGCATGTGACAGTAAATGATGTCTGTGCTCATTTTGAGAAAAAAGGAAAATCTATCGGAGTGACTACGGTTTACAGACAGCTCGATAAGATGGTGGCTGAAGGGATCGTGAATAAATATAACCTTGAAAGCGGTAATTCGGCTTGCTACGAATATGTTGGAGAGGACCATGATAAGGCCGGAACACATAAGTGTTACCATTGCAAATGTGATAAGTGCGGAAAGCTGATCCATCTTCATTGCGGAGAGATAGAAGAGCTTATGAATCACATTCAGGCCAACCACCACTTTGTGATAAATCCAAGAAGAACTGTTTTTTACGGTTTATGTGAAGACTGCTTGGAAGAAATATGAAAAGGATTATGCGAAATATAATGATTAAAAAGACAGACAGATATAAATGGATAAAAAAGATAGTTGCAATCGGAATGATGGTTGCTTTGATGTGTTCTGTTCTTACAGGCTGCAGAGTGAATACCGACAATCCGGATGGACCGACCGAAATCTTTTATGCCGGTAAACTTGGTGGAAACAGTGGTTCAAAGCTTCAGGTTGTAACGACTATATTTCCGGAGTATGACTGGGTTCGTGAGATAGTAGGAATGGGAACGAACGGAGCCGGAATGAGTGCAGCTGAATATGTGGATGTTTCAATGCTTATGGATGAAGGTGCAGATCTTCATTCATTTCAACCATCTGCAGCAGATATAGCACAGATTTCAACTTGTGATGTCTTCATATATGTAGGCGGGGAATCAGACTTATGGGTTGAAGATGCACTTAAAGATGTACAGAATAAAAATATGGTAGTTATCAAGCTTCTGGATGTTCTCGGAGAACAGGCTAAAGAAGAGGAAGTTGTTGAAGGCATGGAAGCTGAAGACGAGGATGAAGATAACCATGAAGATGAAGATAATCATCATGAAGGCGGCGAGAAAGAGTTTGATGAGCATGTATGGCTCTCACTTGAGAATGCTAAGGTTTTCTGTACAGAGATAACTGATACTCTGGCAGGTTTAGATTCCAATCATGCTGATATATACAGAGCCAACCTTGATGCTTATAATAACAAGCTTTCTCAGCTTGATAAAGAATATCGGGAGGCTGTAGATTCGGCAGCTGTGAAAACAGTGCTGTTCGGGGATAGATTTCCGTTCAGATATATGTTTGATGATTACGGTTTAAAGTACTATGCGGCATTTGTGGGCTGCTCGGCTGAAACGGAAGCCAGCTTTGAAACTATCATTTTCCTATCACAGAAGATAGATGAGCTTGGACTTCATTCGATATGTACTATAGAGAAAAGTAATCAGAAGATTGCAAATACAGTAAAAGAAAACACCAAGACCAAGGATCAGGAAATACTCATGATGAATTCGCTTCAGTCAATCACATCGGAAGAAGTGATGGCGGGAGCTTCATATCTGGATGAAATGAAAAATAATCTTGAGGTTTTGAAAAAGGCACTTGGAGAATGATTTAATATTATATGAAGGAACACGGTTATGTCTTATATTGAGGTAAAGGATGTTTCAATAGGCTACGATGGTAGCGCATTATCAAAACATTTGAAGTTCTCCGTGGAAAAAGGAGACTATTTGTGCATAGTTGGTGAAAATGGAGCCGGAAAGAGTACGCTTATGAAGACTCTTCTCAGACTTCAGCCTGTTATAAAGGGAGAGATTGTTTACAGCGATGAACTGGGACAGAACGATATCGGATATCTTCCACAGCAGACACTTATTCAGAGGGATTTCCCTGCGAGTGTCTGGGAGATAGTTATGTCCGGCAATCTTGCAAAATCAGGTCTCAGACCATTCTATAGTAAAGAAGATAAGAAGAGAGCGGAAGAAAGCCTAAAGAAGCTGGATGCCTGGGAACTCAGAAAAGAAACATTCAGGAATCTGTCCGGTGGTCAGAAGCAGAGAGTTCTTCTGGCGAGGGCACTTACAGCAACAAGTAAGCTGATCCTGCTCGATGAACCTGTAAGTGGACTGGATGCCAAGGTAACGGAAGAGATGTATAAGGTGGTTCAGAACCTGAATAAAGACGGAGTTACCATTATCATGATCTCTCACGATATTACCACAGCAGTAAAGTATGCCAGCCATATTCTTCATCTTGGAAGAAAACAGCTGTTCTTTGGAAAAACAGATGACTATGTAAAGAGTGAGGCATATAAATACTGGTCGAGTGTTGGAGGTGATGACGATGAGTAAGATCATGTATTATCTTCAGTATAATTTTGTCATATACGCACTTATCGTCGGAGTTCTTATTGCACTCTGTGCATCGCTTCTGGGGGTTACTCTGGTACTGAAGAGGTATTCATTTATAGGAGATGGCCTTTCACATGTTGCATTTGGCGCTATGGCGGTGGCGACTATCTTGAGACTTACAAATATCAACATTATAGTCATGCCGGTAACTATTATTGCCGCTGTGCTTCTCCTTAGGTCCGGAAATAAATCCATGATGAAAGGTGATGCGGCTATAGCAATGCTTTCGGTTACATCCCTTGCTTTCGGATATCTGCTTATGAATCTATTCAAGAGTTCGGCAAATGTTTCCGGAGATGTGTGCAGTACGTTGTTTGGTTCGATGTCTATACTGACACTGGGTAAGAAAGAGGTTTTCCTCTGCATAGTATTATCCGTGGTTGTTATAGCTCTTTATATTTTATTTTATAATAAGATCTTTGCGGTTACATTTGACGAAACATTCTGTGATGCAACAGGAGTTTCATCGAAGAGATATAACCTGCTTATAGCGATTATAGTTGCGATAATCATAGTACTGGGAATGAATCTGGTTGGAAGTCTTCTGATTTCGGCACTTATCGTATTCCCTGCTCTTGCAGCTATGAGACTCAGCGGTACATTTAAGGGAGTAGTTATCTTATCCGTTATATTCTCGGTGGTATGTTCGCTTGCAGGAATGATCATATCGATTCTTTATTCGACTTCGGTTGGTGCTACCATAGTTGCTATGGATCTGTTTTGTTTCGTGATATGTGCTGTAATCGGAAAAATAAGGAATGGGAGTGTGTCATAAGTGAAGATTAAAAAGAAAACAGCTCTTTTTGCATGCAGCATGATTCTTATAGCTTGTCTTAGTGCATGCGGTTCAGAAAAGAGCGACAGTAAACTTGATGGGGGAAATGATGTCCAGAAGGCTATAGAGGAACAGATAGCTAAGGAAGAAGGACAAACAGAAAGTACAGAGAGTACAAGTACGGAAGTTGCTACATATATGCAGACTCCGACGCAGGAGCCGACTACTGAAGGTCAAACTACACTGGATTTAAACAATGATAAATCAGGTGTAAGCGTTCAAAATTCAACAGTAACAGATGCTTATGTGTCAGATACCGCATCTGTTGAGGGAGCAGATCCGAGTGTTGATATAGATCTTACGGTTATGAACAGCGATATGGTATATGCTACGGTTTATCAGATGATGGTAGATCCTGACAGTTACGCTGGGAAGAAAATCAAGATGGAAGGCACGTATTATTCAACGATTTATGAAGAAACCGGAAAGAGATACCATTTTGTTCTTATAAAGGATGCTATGGCCTGCTGTCAGCAGGGATTGGAATTTATATGGGATGACGATTCACATGTTTATCCCGATGAATATCCAAATGATAATACAGAGGTGGAAGTGGTAGGAACATTTGAAACTTATAAAGATGATCCTTCTGAAGATACTATGTATTGTCATCTTGTGGATTCTTCTCTGGAAGTAGAATAAATGATGTTTGAAAGTGGAGCCGGATGGCTCCGCTTTTTTGAGTTATATGGGAATGGAGGCGGTATATTTCCTTCTCGCTTTTTTTTATAACTCGTGTTATACTAATTTTATCTATGGTCAATAGTAAGACTGTGTAATGGGGAGATTATATGGTAAATATCGTTAAGCTGGGATACGATAAATTAATAGTTGATAAGATATACGAATACGGTGCGGATATACTTGGTAGTCCGCTTTTCGATAAAGAGAGACAGTTTATTCAGCATGGAGATACCACTACATATGATCATTCTTTATGTGTAGCGTATATCAGTTTATGGCTGGCTGTTCGCAGTAAGCATAAGGTGGATCTGAAGAGTGTTACCAGAGGTGCGCTCCTTCATGATTATTTTTTGTATGACTGGCATGAAAAAAATGAATATCACAATCTTCACGGATATACTCATGCTTCCAGGTCTCTGGCAAATGCAAAAAGAGATTTTGATCTCAACAAAGTAGAGGAAGAGATTATATACTGTCATATGTTTCCTCTGAATCTGACCAGAGTTCCGCTTTCAAGAGAAGCAAGGATTGTGTGCATCGCAGACAAATTGTGTGCAGGAGCGGAGACATTGTCTATTCTCCACTATAATCCTGCTATGGTTCAGGTTTAGGTTAAAGTTTATTACAGGAGGCTCTTATGTTAGATAATGGTCTTATGATGCAGTACTTTGAGTGGTATATGAAGAGTGAACCGGCTCTTTGGGAAACGCTTAAAAAAGATGCTGATAAACTGAAAAGATTAGGAGTTACTTCGGTATGGCTTCCGCCGGCATATAAAGGTGCTGCCGGAATAGAAGATACGGGTTATGATCCATATGATCTGTATGACCTCGGTGAATTTAATCAGAAGGGTTCGGTCAGAACTAAGTACGGAACCAAGAAACAGTATATTGATGCTATTGAAGCCGCACATCAGGCAGGGATAAATGTATATGGAGACCTTGTGATCAATCGTAAGCTGGGTGAAGATGCGGTTGAAGAGATTTCATCTGAAGTATTCAATGCATCGAACAGATGTCAGATGATTGCTGAAGGCAGGACTATTGGTGCGCCGACTA
>JAFZXD010000019.1 GCA_017616955.1 Eubacterium sp.
AAGGTATTTCATACAATTCATATGTTGTTCTTGATGATAAAACAGCTGTATTCGATACAGTAGATGCTCATAAGACAGATGAGTGGCTTGCAAATGTAAAAGAAGCTCTTGGTGGAAGAGAGCTTGATTATATAATCGTTCAGCACGATGAGCCGGATCATTCTGGTTCTCTCGCTGCAGCTATTGAGGCATTTCCAAATGCCAAGATAGTGGGAAATGCAAAGACATTTCAGTTTCTGCCACAGTTCTTCGATGTTGATATCGAGGACAGAAAGGTAGTTGTTAAGGAAGGTGATGAGCTTTCAATCGGTTCTCATACATTTACATTTATCCTGGCTCCGATGATTCACTGGCCAGAGGTTATGATGACTTATGAGAAGAGCGAGAAGATATTCTTCTCAGCAGACGGATTTGGTAAATTCGGTGCACTTGACTTCGATGATCCTGAGGGATGGGCTTGTGAGGCAAGAAGATATTACTTCGGAATCGTTGGTAAGTACGGAATGCCTGTTCAGACACTTCTTAAGAAGGCAGGTGGACTTGATATTCAGAAGATACTTCCGCTTCACGGACCGGTTCTTCCTATGCCGGGAGATGATCTCTCATACTATATCAATACATACAATACTTGGAGCAGCTATGAGCCTGAGACTCACGGTGTATTCGTAGCTTATGCTTCAATTCACGGAAATACTGCTAAGGCTGCTCAGAAGCTTGCTGAGATGCTTGAAGCTAAAGGTGAGAAGGTTGCTATCGCTGACCTCTGCCGTGAGGATATGGCTGAGTGTGTTGAAGATGCATTCAGATATGACAGAATGGTTCTTTGTGCATCAAGTTATGATGCCGGAGTATTCCTTCCTATGCATGACTTCCTTACACACCTTACATACAAGACATATCAGAACAGAAAGGTTGCCCTTCTTGAGAACGGAACTTGGGGACCTACAGCTGCTAAGACTATGAAGGGAATCATCGAGACATGGAAGAATGTTGAGATTCTTGATCCGGTTGTAACTATTAAGACAACTATGAAAGACAGCGATATTCCTAATATTGAAGCACTTGCTGATGCTGTTGTGGCAGCAGGAAAGTAATTAACGATATGTACTTTTTGCACAGTAATTTTTGGATTATTATTTTTCTTTTTTACTTTTTTTAATCCGATACTTGTGTTACTATGTTTTTCTGGAATGAAATTTCCTATAGATAGTTATAATAAAAATATATATCAAATTTTAAAACAGGAGTTTAACAATGGGCGGATTTTTTGCTACAGCACTTAAAGGAGATGCAGTCTTTGATCTCTTCTACGGAACTGATTATCATTCACACCTTGGTACAAGAAGAGCAGGTATGGTAGTACACGGTAGAGAAGGTTTCAACCGTGCGATTCACAATATCGAGAATGCTCCATTCAGAAGTAAGTTTGGCGCTGATGTACATGAGATGGAAGGAAACCTTGGAATCGGATGTATATCGGATTATGATCCACAGCCGCTCCTTGTTCGTTCACATCACGGTACATATGCCATAACATGTGTAGGTAAGATAAATAATACTGATGAACTTATAGCTGAAGTATTTAAGAACGGTGGATCACATTTCCAGATGATGAGCTCAGGCGAGGTTAATAAGACCGAGCTTACAGCTGCACTCATTAATCAGGAAGATAACCTCATCGAGGGTATCAAACTTGCACAGGAAAAGATCGATGGTTCTATGACAATCATTCTTCTCACACAGGATGCTGTATATCTTGCTCGTGATAAGTATGGCCGTACTCCTATTGTTATCGGAAAGAAGGATGGTGAAGGATATTGTGCTGCATTTGAATCCTTCTCATATCTGAATCTTGGATATAAAGATTACAAAGAACTTGGTCCCGGAGAGATTGACGTTATGACTCCGGAAGCTGTAACTGTTATGGAGAAGCCGGGAGAGAAGATGCGTATATGCACATTCCTCTGGGTATACTATGGTTATCCTTCAGCAAGATACGAGGGAGTATCTGTTGAGGAAATGCGCTACAAGTGCGGAGAAGCACTTGCTAAGAGAGATGGTTTCGGACGTGAGGATATCGATGCTGTTGCAGGTGTTCCTGATTCAGGTACAGCTCATGCTATGGGATATGCTAATGAATCCGGAGTTCCTTTCTCCAGACCATTTATCAAGTATACACCGACATGGCCCAGATCATTTATGCCAACACATCAGGATAAGAGAAATCTCATCGCAAAGATGAAGCTTATCCCGGTTCATGAACTAATCGATGGAAAGAAGCTCCTTCTTATCGATGACTCTATCGTTAGAGGTACACAGCTTCGTGAGACAACAGAGTTCTTATACGAGAGCGGTGCTAAAGAGGTACATATCAGACCGGCATGTCCTCCACTTCTTTTCGGATGTAAGTATATCAACTTCTCCAGATCAAACTCTGAGATGGAGCTTATAGCAAGACGTGTGATAGCTGAGGAAGAAGGCGAGCAGGTTGAGAGAACAGTTCTTGATGACTATGCTAATCCTGATTCAGACAGATATCATCTGATGCTTGAGAAGATCAGACAGAAGCTGAATTTCACATCACTTGCATTTAACAGACTTGACGATATGATAGAAGCCACAGGAATAGACAGAGATAAGCTCTGTACATATTGCTGGGACGGAAGAGAGTAATAAATAAATAAAGTCGTTCGTGACATAATTAAAAAGATGACAGCTGAAATCATTTCAGTTGTCATCTTTTGATTTTAAGACTATTTTTTTAGCTTCTTACAGATGCGCTTCTTCGGCGTTTTTCATGAGTGTCTGTATTTCGCTGTCTGAAAGCATCAGTTCGCGTTTTAATATATCGAATTCATTTGCTACATCGGTATTCAGTGCGACCATATAATCTGAGTTGATGGTTGCTTTGATACCGTACTGCATAAGGAGTCGGAGCGGATACTTATCCATGGTCTCGACTGCTCCGGACATCAGTTCGGCTGACGGGCAAAGCTCCAGGACGGTACCTCGTTCTGCCAGTTCACTCATAAGACGGCTGTCTTTGACAGCAGTTATACCGTGTCCTATTCGGGAAGCTCCTACACGAAGTGCATCCCATATGCCTTTCGGGTCTCCGTTTTCTCCGGCATGAATCGTAAATGGTATATGATATTTTCTGGCAGCTCCGATGAAGTCCATGTAGTCATCTATCGGATATACGCCTTCTGCACCTTCGAGGTCAAGCCCTGCGATCAGGTAATTGTTATCACTCATAAAGTGTCTGGCAACCTCTACCGTTTCCATATTCATTTCATATAACTTTGGATCTCTCATATTTCCGCGGATAAGAGACAGGATAAAACGGATGTGAGGATACTCCGGTCTGGTATTCAGACCGAGGTCTATTCCTGTTGCATTTTCGTATTTCATGAGTTTCAGCTTCAGAGGACTCGACATGTCTTCTCCGGTGAAGTCAAGTCTCTCGGTGTATCCGTCCAGAATCGATTCAACAACCGACATCTGAGTCATACCACGTTTGGTATGATACTGAGGCGTTATCCTTATTTCCGCATATGATATATTTCGGCTCTTCAGCCTTTTGGCAAGCGCGTCTATTGCAAACTTAAGATTCTCTTCAGTCTGCAGAAGCGATATAGGCAAGCTTAAATGATTGGAATTCTTATAGTTGAGCAGACGATCTACTTCGTCGTCATCATAAGGAAGCTCTATCTCTGCCTCGCTGTCAAGCCAGGAGAGGAGCTTTAGATCTTCTGAAAATTGTGACCCTTCAAAGTGTAAATGTAAATCTGTGTATTCCATTTTGTTATCCCCCGATAAAAAAACACCTTCTTAATCCAGTAACCACCATTTCATATTTTAACATTTATTGGAATTATTGCAAGTCTGCGTAATTATTTGTGATACGGCTCGTGATTTATGATTCTGAATGAGCGGTATATCTGCTCCAGAAGAATTACACGCATCAATTGGTGCGGAAATGTCATAGGAGAGAAGCTGAGATGAAAGTCGGCTCTCTTCGTAACATCCGGATGAAGTCCCAGTGATCCGCCGATTACGAATATAAGATGACTTACTCCGCTTACGTTAAGATTGGCAATCTTGTCCGCAAGTTTTTCGCTGGATATTTCCTTGCCGTTTATTTCCAGAGTTATCACATAGAAGTCGTTTTGTCCTTTGTCGGGAATGTATTTCTGAAGACGGGTTCCTTCTTTATCGAGTATATCCATGATGACATTTTCACTTGCATTATCAGGTGTCTTCTCATCGGATACCTCTATTATATTCATGGTCGCATATCTTCCGAGGCGCTTTATGTACTCGGCGATAGCATCTCTGAAAAACTTTTCTTTTATCTTTCCGACACAGAGTATATCGATTTTCATATGGTAAGTTTCCTTTCTTGTTAAAACCGGAAGGTTGATTTTCAAAGTGTTTATCTGTAAAATGTGTTTCTTGGGGATATAACATCTTATAAAGGATAAGACATCTATGAAGGATAACACATCTAAAAAATTAAATAAGCGTAAACTTTTGTTCTGGATCCTATCGGTGCTTTGCATGA
>JAFZXD010000190.1 GCA_017616955.1 Eubacterium sp.
GGAAGTTATCTCTTCCAACCTTCTCTACAAATCCACTCTTTTCCATAGTTTTCATAGGCTGTTCATTTACATGAGAGAACACCATCTGAACCCCTGCAGCCTCACATCTGTCGTAAAGCTGTTCCATAGCATGCATAGCCGATGCATCAAGTGCGGGAACTCCTCTCATACGGAATATGATAACTTTGGTGAAGTCTTTGAAATGTACTCCGGCCAGTCTGTCAGCATCTCCGAAGAACATAGGTCCTGATATCTCATAGATACGAACCTGTTTAGGAATCTCCTTAAGTTCCATTCCATCCGGATCATCTTCCGGATCATAGTACTTCCAACCTGATACAACCGACTCATCACTCATTCTCTTCATGAAGAGTACGCAAGCCATGATCATACCAACTTCGATAGCAACTACAAGATCGAATACAACAGTAAGTACAAATGTAACAACAAGTACAACTATATCACTCATAGGTGCTGTCTTACAGAGATGAACAAATGTTCTCCACTGGCACATATTATAAGCCACCATGAAAAGAATAGCAGCTATTGTCGGCATAGGAATAAGTGCTGCATATGGCATAAGTAAAACCAATACAAGAACAAGAAGAATAGAATGAACCATACCTGCTACAGGAGTTCTTCCTCCGTTCTTGATATTTGCAGCTGTTCTGGCTATAGCTCCCGTTGCCGGTATTCCACCGAAGAGAGCTGAACCTATATTACCGGCTCCTTGAGCTATAAGTTCCATATTGGATCTATGATGTGAATTGATCATTCCATCAGCCACAACGCATGACAGAAGCGACTCAATAGCAGCAAGTATTGCTATAGTCACTGCATCCGGTGCGATATTCTTGATCATTCCAAGTGAAAAATCAGGCATGGTGAATCCCGGAAGTTTATTGCTGATCGTATAGAGGTCACCAATGGTATTAACATTCATCTTAAGACCTTTTACCATTGCAATGCCTACTATTACAGCTATAAGAGATCCCGGAATCTTTTCAGATATATAAGGCCAGACTATAAGTATGGCAAGACATACAACTCCAACTATAAGAGCCTGTACATTGATAGTAGATATATTCTTTACGATTGCTTCCATCTTCTCCATGGTCTCAATCGTTATTGTTCCTTTAGGATATGTAAGACCAAGAAAATCCTTGATCTGTCCGATAAGAATAGTTACAGCTATACCCGCTGTAAACCCTGTTGTTATTGTATATGGAATAAATCTTATAAGCGAACCTAGTCTCAGAAGTCCCATCAGAATAAGAAGGATTCCTGCAAGAACTGTTGCAAGTGCAAGTCCGCCCATTCCGTTTTTGGCAACGATTCCGGCTACTATCGTGGCAAATGCCGCAGTAGGTCCGGCTATCTGAACTCTGCTTCCGCCCAGAAAAGATATGATAAATCCCGCAACTATCGCAGTATAGATACCCTGTTCAGGACCAACTCCGGAAGCAAGGGCAAGCGCTATGGAAAGGGGCAGAGCTATAATAGCTACAATTATTCCCGAAACCACATCCGTTACAAACTTTTTACCGTCATAGGTTTTCATAACACTGAAAAGCATAGGCTTCAGTTTATCTTTTTTCATAATAAGTACTCTCCCATTAAATTTCTCGAAAACGTACTCTACTATATGACTTTGAAAAGATTTTGTAAAGGTTTATTTATCTGTTTTAAAATTCATCGAGTCCATAAGTTTATGAATCTTCTCTTTTTCCTCATACATAGACTTATCTGCTCTGTTTATATAATCCTCTATAGTTCCGTTGTCACCGGGCTCGATAACCGTATATCCGACACTTGCATGAAGCATAAATGCAAGGTTGAGTGACCTGAAACGCATAGACATGGATTCGGATAATTTCTTCATCATCTGATCTATATCCTGTTCCGGGCAAGGTCCGACCGCAATAAATTCATCTCCACCATATCTGCCGAAAAGCCAGTCGTCAGGTGCATATGTCATAAATGTCTCTGCCGTTGCCTTGATGGCCAAGTCACCGTTCAGATGTCCGTACACATCATTTATAGCCTTCATTCTGTCAACATCAGCAAATACTAGTATAGACTTCTTATTCAGTCTTTTCTGAGAAGATATATATTCATATAATACATTTTCACAACCGGTACGATTGTACATACCCGTAAGCGAATCTGTCATATATATGCGTTTCAACTCCATATTGGCACGAAGAGCAAATATATTCCTTCGCATGGTTATAAGCAGCGAATTCATGCTCTTTATCCAGTTGGTAAGTCCGATATTGTACAGAAGATCCGGAGCATTTTTTATCGCCACATATCCTATTATAAAATCCAAATGATTAAGCGGCGCAAAGATATATAGATTCGACTCGCCTTTCTTCTTCTCATATCCCGGATATAATTCCTTCGAATTGAAGTGACTTATCGGTCTTTTGACATTATCTCTTAATTCATACAGGATATCCATCTGTTCACTGTATCCCCGAATCCTCTCAGGATACTCTTCATCACTGAGTTCAAAGAATTCCGGTTCCGTACATAGACAATAATTCTGCCCGAAAAGCGGTATATCCGAAACGTTCTTTAGGCCTTTTTCATAAAACTCTTCTTTTTTGGTAGCCTGTGAGATAGGAAGCGACAGGTCATGGAAATATATATCCATGATATTTCTCTGAAGGTCATCAAAGAACAGATTCTTGATCTTATTGAATCTTCTTGTATCAGCTTCTTTACTTGCTTCACAGCCGCAGCTTTCCGATGGAACAAAATAAGAATCATAAGTCTCAACAAATCTCTCATCCGGATGCTCTATCTGATACATCAGCTTATCATAAGCTATGTCACCGAACTTCTCCCAGCCTCTTGATACTGTGGCTATAATAGGAAATGTAAACTGACCGTCTTTTACCATATCAAATCCTGTAAGAAGAACATCCTCAGGAACATGAAGATCATGCATAGCAAGAGCAGAGTTAACTCCCAAAGCCATATAATCATTTGCACAGACTATTGCATCAGGGATTTCATTTCCATCATCAATATATTTACTCATCTCCGTATAAGCACGGTAGAATCCAAAATCACCGGTGAGTTCACTGTGAAGCTCAAGGCCATTTTCAGCAAGAACATCCAATAAGGCCTGACGTCTGATGTTATTCTCCACATTGCCCATCACTCCGTTCATAAACATGATCTTCTTAGCGCCGTGACACTCCACGAGATGTCTGGCAAGCTCCTGAACACCACTGTAGTTCTCTGATTTTATACAAGACATATTGGGGATTTCTACTTCAAGAGAAAGCATAGGAACACCTGCCCGCTGAAAACAAGCACAAACGCGTTCCTGCTCATCAGGAAAGTTATATGTGTTGGTAAGCATTATCGCCCCATCGAATTCCGCCGGATCCGGCAGATGGAAGATATTGAGCTGACATTTATTCTGAAGCTCGTGTTCCGAGAGAGCACAATAAGTAACAAAAACGAAGATATCCATATCATCCGCTTTTGCCTTTCGACGCATACCTTCCAATACATGTTCCAGAAATTCATTACTATATCCATTAGAAAATACAGCAATCTTTCCCTTCATATATAGTTCCTCCCATATATAGTACAACCACGCCAATATTTATTATACCAAATTAATGCTTTCATTTAAACTAAAAATATACTAAAAAGACCGGCTCTCACCGGTCTTTAGAAAGTATTACCTTACTACTATTTTGGTATCAAAACCCTGCCCCTTCTCGGACATGAATCTGATCTTATATCTATACTTACGCGCAACCTGCTTTACAACCCTTATACCAAGTCCGTGCTCCGGAAGGTAATCCGACTTAAGTCTTGAATTAAGCGCCTTTATCTTCTCCTCACTTGTACCCTGTCCGTCATCAGAGATCGTAAGCAGTCCCCTGCCACTTTTGTATGACTGTAGAGAAACTGATATATTACATCCCTTTTCATTATGCGTTATGGAATTATTTAGAAGGTTCTCTATCATTCGTCTGATCAACGCCGAATCGGCTGATATCGTATAGTCCTCCATATCCTCGTCAATATTCATCTCAAAATTATAACCATCTTCATACGAATTTATAAAGTCACAAACTATCTCTCGCAATAAAGAAACAAGCTTTATCTTCTCGTTATTCCATCTGCCTGTTCCGGAATCCAGTTTATTCTCCGTATTAAGATTCCCTATAAGATTCTTGATCTTTATACACTGTCTTTCTACGACACTTCCTTTTTCTACAGATCCCATAACTATACTGAGCGGTGTCCTTATATCATGCGATACACCGGCTATCCACTCCGTTCTGGAATTCTCTCTGTCCATTATCCACTTTCTCGTAATAAAGATCGGCAGGAAGAAAAGAATCAATATATCGATCAGAAGTATAAATGGGACTACTTCATACATCCCGCTCAGACTCTTCATGTTTACTTCTATGTTATACTTCCAACTGCTGTCTTTGGGTCTTCCTACCACCAGGATTCCCTCATTCCTCACCCAGGTACTTACCGGATGATCATTCAGATACCAGCGACTGAAAGATGCCACATCTTTTAAACCGTATCTATCAGGAATATCAGAAGGTTTATTATATTCCCAGATGATATCTCCCGAATCATCTATTATCATCGCAAATGCAGACTTTTCATCCAGTACGTTATAAAAAGAAGGGTCCACCTGATAACCGCCACCGTCATACACTATTAATTCAGTCAGCTCTTTTATTGGCGGCATTCTTTTTTCGCCCCATACGTTTATATAACCCAATACCATGACATTTATGATAAGAAGCGAAAAAAGGACTATTAACATCGTAAATATATAACCCAGAAACCTCTTCATGGTCATCTACCTCCGATGCTCAGTCTGTATCCGAGTCCTCGAACCGTATGAATGAATTGAGGTTCCGACGGATTCTCTTCAACCTTCTCTCTGAGCCTTCTGATATGAACAGTGAGTGAATTCTCAAGGCCATAGCTTCCATCCGGCCAGAGGGTATCCATCAGGATATTCATCGAAACGATCTTGCCCTTATTATCATATAGCTTAGTAAAAAGAGTAAATTCCTTTGCGGTAAGTCCTATCTCGCCATCAGGTCTATGCACTATTCCCGAAGACAGATCCACCTTCACTCTGCCAAGCTCTACTACCTTATTCTCAGTCAGATTATAAGTTCTGCGAAGTACAGCTTTTATCCTTAATAATAATTCCTCCGGAGTATACGGTTTTGTAACATAGTCATCAGCGCCAAGACCAAGCCCTCTGAGACGACTTGTCTCCTCATCTCTTGCTGACAGAAATATAACGGGAATATTCACCCCATTTTGCTTCCATGCCTCGTAAAGTGACAGTCCGCTTATATCCGGAAGCATTATATCCAGCACTACCAGATCTATGGAATCGTTTCTTATTATTTCATTTGCGTCAAAACCATTTTCCGCAGTAATTACATTTGTAAAACCATTATAGGATAATAGGTTCTTATTAATCTCCAATATCTTCTTTTCATCATCCACCAGTAGGATTCTACATTCTGAAAGTGTCATAGTATATCTCCATATATATATTCAATGTAACCGTTCATCCGGTACAGTTTTTACTATAACACATGTATCCGACATTCGGCACCACTTATTATATATTGTAATGTAATCGTAAGGTAAGTGTCATATTCGGGTAATCTGCATATCTTATACTCTTCTCAACAAATCAAAAAACGAGTGAAAACAGGAGGAAAACTCATGGAAGAATATGTAGTAGAAACTTATGACTTATGCAAGAAAGCCGGAAACAAATACAGGGTTAAAAATGTCAACCTCGCAGTTCCAAAAGGAGTCACATACGGATTCCTCGGTCCAAACGGAGCCGGCAAGACCACAACCATGAAACTTCTGCTCGGACTCATACATCCGGACAGCGGTTCCATAGCTGTATTGGGAAAGCCGATGAACTCACGAAACAGATTCGAGATCAATTCGAGAATCGGAAGTCTTATAGAGAATCCCGGATTCTACGGTCATCTTACAGCACAGGAAAATCTGGAGATAATCGCGAAGTATAAAAATCTTGGCATAAAAGATATAAGAGAAGTTCTCGATATAGTTCATCTGACAGACCGAAAGGACGACAAGGTTAAGAAGTATTCTCTGGGAATGAAACAACGACTCGGAATCGCTATGGCTCTTATGGGAAGACCGGAGCTGATCATTCTGGATGAGCCTTCTAACGGACTGGATCCCGCAGGAATAAATGAAATCAGATATCTCATAAAGAGCATCCCAAAAATCTACGGATCAACTGTGATCATATCCAGTCATCTTCTATCTGAGATAGAGCAGATGGCTGATTATGTAGGAATCATAAACAAGGGCGAGCTTATCTATCAGGGACCACAGTCAGAACTGGAAACCGAAAATGCATCTCTGGAAGATGTATTCCTTGAAATGACAAAAGGAGCATAAGAGCAAATGAACATATGTAAAAATCTATTCATAGAATCAAAAAAACATAAGCATCGATTCACTCTGCTTATATTGATAGGTACCATTCTGGCGGAAATGTTTTTCATATACGGAAACTATCATTCCAAAGCCGGAATGAAAGACGGATGGCTTATCCTCTTTTACAGTTTCCCTCTTATGAATACCTTGTTCCTTCCAATAGTCATAGCAGGACTTTCATCCAGACTAATGGATATCGAACATAAAGGGGATATGTTGAAATCTCTGTATACATTTTCAACTCCCAAGAAGATATTCTATACCAAATACTTATACGGAACACTTTCCATAGTATTTCTTATGATAATTCAAGGTATATCAATCTATGTTAATGCCCATATGCTGGATTTCAAAACTGAATTTCCGATCAAATATACATTCATTCTGGAATTCAATACATTTGTAACCTGCATGACACTGTTCACAATCCATATGATTCTATCATTCTTTATCAAGAGTCAGGCTGTCAGTATTTCTGTAGGTATTGTTGGTAGTTTTATAGGGCTTTTCAGTGCTTATCTCCCACAGTCTATCTTTCAGAAGCTTTTGCCTTGGGGAACATTTACGACCTCTCTCTTTATCGGATATGATTGGGACAGAGAAACTCGTGAAACATCCTGGTACCTTATGGAGCCGGATTTTTCATCAGCTTTCGTCTGTATCGGATGGATCATCATATTGACAATAGTAACTATGTTCCTGCTGAAAAATGCAGCCGTAGAAGAACACGAACACAAGAGTCAGTCTAACGGAAAGACCAGAAACATATTCCTTCATAAACGCCCGGTTGAAATCCTTAAGTTAAAGGGTTCTCCGGCATGGATAGCATTCTTTGTCGTGCCTGTCATTTCCGCAGTTATCGGAACCTTCAATTACACCAGTAATCTGGAGATTCTGACCGAAGGCTGGAAATCTTTATGGACTCAGCATACACTGTTTCTGTGCTACTTCTTTATGCCGATCATAATCGGACTGTTTGTCGGATGCATCTGGAGAATCGAACATAACGGTACAAATATGAATATTCTGATGACCCATCGCAAACCGATACAGCTCATACTCAGCAAATATGTAGCTACTTGTTTCATAACCACACTTTCGATCATATGGATCATAGTTGTATATATTGTATCCGGTTTGATCATACATATGAATACTCCGCTTCCTTCGGAAATGATCATGTGGGTACTGATGGGAACTCTGGGAGCTTATGTAATATGTTCATTCCAGATCTTTGCGGCACTGATTATCAGAAACTTCATTCTGCCGATAATCATCGCATTCCTGGGATCAATGGCGGGACTGTTCTGTATGTCCAAAAAACACCCATACCTGACTCCTTATTCATTATTTGATATAGCGCTGGATCAGAACGGAACCAAAGATATAAACGTGGGACACTTTGTAGTGTCATCAGTATTATTCATCGCATTCTTCTTATTGATCTCAGTGATCTATCTATCAAAAACAGATACTAAAACACACGAGTAAAAAAACGGGACACCTTCCGGATTCAATTCCGGAAAGTGTCCTTATCTTTTACTAAATATTTATCTTACTATACAAGTTCTAATCCATATTCCTTAAACATAGCGGCTATATCATCTCCGGTTCCTTTAAGTGGGATTATCTTTTCATTTACTTCCCTGATCTTAACGGATATAAGCTCTGCATAGTTCTCACTCTTCTCAGCTCTTCCGGCCATAGTAGATGAAACATCAACTACGACATCCTTCTTGGTTGGTGTAATGAACAGAGTATATTCATCACCCTTCTTTGCCTCGATCTCTTTAAGTCCTGTATCCCAGATAGCCGTATTTGAGAAATTATCGCTGACAAGTGTTCCTCTCTTATCAAACAGATTACCTATATCACCTCTGTAGTCTATCTGAAGAAGAGTATCCTTAGCATTTTCATTCAGTTCAGGAATAGTGATCACATATCTGCTAGGTCCACACTGTCTTGCAGACAGCTCAACAGCTTCATTACTTATCTCCTCTATATGAATGTTCTCACCGTCATAGAACGCAACCTTCTCAGATAAAAATGCCAAAGTAGTTCCGTTATGTTCAATCTCTGTATAAGCAAAGCTTTCTTTTCTTGTCAGGACAACAAATGTAACATCCTTGCCGCCACACTGTTTTACAAAACTGTCACGCTGATTTTTATTTATAACATATTCATCACCGTCTTCGAATACAAATCTTCCCTGCATTCCTTCAGGAACGAAGAATACATATGTTATCTTATCACCGTCTTTTAAAACAGAAAGAGGCTGAGCAGTTGCGTATTTAAGTACAGTTCCTTCTATCTCCATATTAAACGGAAGTATTGCAGACTCTCCTGCAGAAAGAGATATGTCGTCATATGAGATCACTTCATCTCTCAAAGTTATCGATACAGACTCTCCTGTCTTATCCTTTAACTCAGCATGATCCTGATAGTTGTTGATAAAGAGGAATCCTTTTTTTCCGTCAGTTCTTACTGCGAATCTCAATGTATCCTGATCTTCAGGCTCGATATCCTGATTTCCTTCAGGAAGCATTGTAATCATATCGCAGAGCTGCTCTGTAAAATGCTTTGCAAAAAGATGAATAGTACGAAGTCTGAAGAAACTCGGACGAAGCTGACCATACTCTCCAATAGGTGCCTGATAGTCATAAGATATCTTTGGACACTGAAACTCGTTGAGGTACTCTGTTCTTTCTCCATGAGGGTTATGACCACCTCTGTACATATAGTATCCAAGGAAATTACAACCACCGGCCATCTTTATATTTGCCATAGCATCTACTGATTCATACGGAAGTATAAATCTGTAGTTATAATAGTTCATCATTCCTCCACCCATCTCACAGCAGGCATATGGCATAGTACCCGGATCATAGGTAGGAT
The DNA here is from genome assembly GCA_017616955.1 of Eubacterium sp. Lineage (GTDB taxonomy): Bacteria > Bacillota > Clostridia > Lachnospirales > Lachnospiraceae > Eubacterium_Q. Next base: position 9,406 of record JAFZXD010000190.1, read on the forward strand.
CAAAGTTATATGTTTTCGGATTATCGCTGTTATGATTATCTCTGTAGATGTACTCAGGAGTTGCCGGATGTACATAATCGCATTTATAGAACATCCATGGCCAGAAGGCATATCCTCCCCAAAGAGGCATCATCTCATCAGTCGGAGTAGCAGCTCCTCCCCATCCGGTACATGTATAGAAA
>JAFZXD010000191.1 GCA_017616955.1 Eubacterium sp.
ATAAGTAAAAGAACCTTGAGACGTCTTTAAAGGCGTCTCTTTTCTTTTGCGGAAGAGGATAAATTGCAACAAAGTTGCAAAAAGTATTGACAGTATGAAAACAAGTGCTATAATATGCAACAGTGTTGCATATAGTATTGCATGGAGGAATAAATAAATGAAAAAAAGAAGTTTATTGGCCGGACTGGTTTCGGCAACGCTTGCTTTCAGCTGTTTAACAGGATGTGGTAAAACTCAGGATGTTACTACTGAAGAAGTTATGGAGAAAGCTACTCAGGCAGAGGTAAAGAGTCCAGAGATTGATACAGAAGAAAAAGCTACTGCAACTATCCCAACTGCTGATGAAGGCGATAAGTCAATGAAGATTGTAACAACTATCTTCCCGGAATATGACTGGGTAAAGACAATCCTTGGTGATAAAGCCGGTAACTCAGATATCACACTTCTGCTGGATAACGGAGTAGACCTTCACAGCTATACACCAACTGTTGAGGATATAGCGACGATCAAAGAGTGTGATATGTTCATATATGTCGGTGGAGAGTCTGATGAGTGGGTTGATGATGTTCTTAAAACTTCGGATAACTCTGATATGGTTGCTATAAACCTGCTTGATGTTCTCGGCGAATCTGTTAAGGATGAGGAAATCGTTGAAGGCATGGAACATGAGCACGAACATGAAGATGGAGAAGACGCAGATCATGAGCATGAGGAAGCTGAAGAAGCAGACCGCGAAGACGGAGAAGATGCGGATCATGAGCATGAAGAAGCTGAAGAAGCAGACCATGAAGATGGAGAAGATGCAGATCATGAGCATGAAGAAGCTGAAGAAGAGCATGACCATGAACATGAGGAAGCAGAAAAGGATGAGCATGTATGGCTTTCACTCAGAAATGCTGCTGTACTGTGTGATAAGATAGCAGAAGAACTCGGAAATATAGATGAGGCAAATAAGGATCTCTACAAGAGTAATGTTGAAGCATATAAGGCTGAACTTTCGAATCTTGATGCTGAATATAAGACTGTTATAGATGCTGCTAAGGAAAAGACACTTCTCTTCGGAGACAGATTCCCATTCCGTTACCTGGTTGATGACTATGGTGTTTCTTACTATGCCGCATTTGCCGGATGTTCAGCAGAATCAGAAGCAAGTTTTGAGACTATTATCTTCCTTGCTGAAAAGACTGATGAACTTGGACTTCCTGCCATAATGACTATTGAAGGAAGTGATCATAAGATTGCTGAAACTGTAAAAGAAAATACGACATCAAAAGATCAGAAGATTCTTACTTTGGATTCACTTCAGTCAACTACTTCAAATGACGTAGAAAACGGAGCTTCATATCTCTCAGCTATGAAGAATAATCTTGAAGTACTTAAAGAGGCTTTTAATTGACTTTGTGTAAAATTATATAATAAAATGGTAGCTGATATACCTTGGATAAGGTATATCAGCTATTGTTTTTGTAACTAAAAGATGAGTTAAGCATGATAAGGAGAAGGGCAACATGAGAATAGCGGTTTGCGATGATGAAGAGAAGTTCAGAACCCACGAAAAGGATCTGATAGATAAGTTGGCTGGAAGTATAGATGTTATAGTGGATTCTTATTCTGACGGAAGGAAACTTCTTGAGGCATTTGACAAGAAACCGTATGAGGTTCTCTTCCTTGATATAGAGATGCCGGCTATGGACGGAATAACGCTGGCGAAAAAACTTCGTGAGAGAAGTGACAGTATATACATAGTCTTCCTGACCGGGCATGTAGAATATGCTCTTGAGGGTTATGAGGTAAATGCTCTCAGATATCTTACAAAGCCTGTATCTGAGGATAAGCTCAGAGAGGTTCTTCGTTTCGTTATGGACAAGTCTAAGAGTAAGAGACAGCTTATGATAAAAGTTGATGGAGAGGAAACGCTGATAAATGTATCTGATATCATTTATCTGGAAGCACAGAATCAGTATGTGATGATATACACGACATCCGGTGAATATCTGGTGAGATACAATATCGGGGACTTCGAGGAGCAGTTAAAGAATGATGGCTTCTTCAGAACTCACAGAGGATATCTGGTATCACTGGCGAAGGTAAAGAAACTGGTTAAGTCGGATGTTCTTGTAGAAGGTATTGATGATGATGTTTCGGTTCCTGTAAGCAGGTCTAATATAAAACCACTCAAAGAAGCTTTGTACGCATATGTAGAGAATTCAGCGATGTAAGGAAGAAGATATGAATAGTATTCAAATAGCAGGTATAATAGCAATGTTAGTGTCGGATATCAATTTTATGATGGCCATGCATGTAGTGGTTCTGATTTCGGCATGTTTTCTGGGAAGATATATAGTGATCACAAGGAAGATGTTTATAGTTTCCGCGGGTATCCCTGTTGTCCATTTGATTTTTTATTTTTGCTTGAACTATTATTTGTATAAAACGAATCCGGCTTTATATGATTATTTAAGTGGCGTAAAAATAGTGGAAGATTTAAATAATAGCGGTGAGCTTACTGAGGCATATAGTCGCTATTCGTTTGTAGGCGGTATAATGGTAAATGTATTGATATTCTTTTATGCATTCGTCTATTATTTTATTGCAAATAAAGAAAAGAAGTTATTGCGTTCGATAGGATTAACAATCTGTTTATATCTGTATTATTTTTATATGAATAATATCATTCAGTATATGTATTATTACTTCAAAGGCGGAAGCAGGGATGTGCTTTTTGCTGTAATAAGTCAGACGGGAGAAGAATCATATTATATGAATATGATAACTATTTCTGTTCAGTTCGTGATCACGCTGGGATTGCTGCTTATTCTGTATTTTTTTTATTTCAAGAAAAAGAAATTTTACAATGTAAGAATAAGAGACAGAATTATATTTGTAGTATGGCTGGTCATATTCAATATATTCCCGATATATCCTCTGGCAAAGACCAATATTGAAGATCAGTATCTGACTCTTTGTTATATATTTGGTGCTTTAATCCCGGTTCTTGGATGGATAGCACCTGCTCTTTTGATGATG
>JAFZXD010000192.1 GCA_017616955.1 Eubacterium sp.
TCTTCCAAGAAGCAGATCTTATCTCTCGCCGTAATAGTCACGGTCTTAAACTTAAGATTCTGCGACTCCCTCAGTGTATTGTAAGCGTCTTCCGCTACGGTTCTTGTTATCGTCTTGGCTGTCAGATAGAAGATCTTGGACGTTTTCCCTTCTCCCATTGCCTTAACAGTAGGAAAAACAGTCGTGATCGTCTTGCCTGTTCCGGTAGGAGCCTCAAGAAAAAGCTTTTTTCCATGTACAATAGTCCTGTAAACGCCGGCAGCAAGCTCTTTTTGCCCCTCTCTGTACGAAAAAGGAAACTGCACAGCCTTTATAGACTTAGTCCTGATCTCATCCCACTCAAACTCAAAGTCTGACCACTTCAAATATTTTTTTATAAGATTTTCAAACCAGGCTGTTATTTCTTCAGATGAGTACTTGAAGTCAAAATACTTCATTTCTTCGGTATCCATATTACAGTAACTCATTCTGACTTTGATTCCGGGACAGTTCTTTTGCCCCAGATAGATCGCAGCGTAACACTTCGCCTGCGCAAGATGGACTTCAACCGGCTCTTTCATCTTCTTAAGGTCTCTGTAGGTTCCCTTTATCTCATCGATAAGAGGAAGCTCTTTTCCACCCTCGAAGAGTGATTCCTGAGCATCATATGAAGTCTCATTAAAGAATTTATCCAAAATACCATCTGCCCGTCCCTCTATAACAAGGTCGTATCTTCCTGTGTTATAGGTATACTTGAGTGGCACTTCGGCGTGATAATCAGGTCCCATGCTCTTTTGGATCATTCGATGTATCCTGCTGCCATCCTGCATCGCATCCGCGCTTACCTGATGTATTCTGTTGTCTATGCTTCCGCTTCGCAGTACAAACTCAACAAGCCTACGGACTGAAATTTCTATCGAATAGTTTTCCATAATAGTAAAACTCCCCATGGCATATTTTATACCATGGAGAGCTTTACTACCACAATGAACAATTATTTTCTTATTTGAAAGGTATTACTAAAAAACCTCTCACGATAAGTATACTGAATCGTTCAAAATTAATCAAATAATGAACGTTTCAATCGATTAGCTGGCAATTGCCAATGTCTGTAAAAAATTCTCAAACTCGCTGTTATATCCGCGATACTCTACTGTAAGAGTCTGTGTAAGATCAAGTCCGAATACTCCGAGAATCGACTTAGCATCCACAACATATCTGTTATAATATATATCTACATCGAAGTCACACTTAGTTGCGGCATTGACGAAGTCCTGTACCTGATTAGGGCTCAACATAATGTTTCTCTTAATACATCCTAACATCAAATGTTACTTCCTTTCTGTACCACTTGCACTACTTAAAATTAACCTATAAAAATATACATGCTTCAAAAGGAAATGTAAATGGAAATTTGTTAAAAAAGTGTGAAAAAATTGCGGAAAATTTATGTCTTTATTATTACCCGGATTTCTTTTCCCAATATAAAATATTGGACAAATGCCCGAAAACATTGACAAATCGCAATACTGATAGTTTAATTGATATAAAATCATAACTCGAATATAAAACTACATTTTTTCAATGTGGCTTGCCATTAAGGAGGAAAAAATCAATGAATCTTTTTCTTGAAGAAATCTCATCTGATGAGGGCGTGGTATACAATTTAACGCCAATGGGATACGCAGGTCTGGTATTTATGATACTCGCTGCACTTGCAATAATGAGTTTCTTCGTAAATAAGGACGGCAAGGGAAAACTCAGTATCAAGCAGATCACGGTTTCAGGTCTTTGCCTTGCTCTTGCATTCGTTCTTTCTCACTTCAAATTTGCAAAACTCCCTATGGGCGGCTCAATAACACTTTTCAGCATGTTTTTTGTCACCTATATCGGATACATCTACGGTCCCAGAGTCAGCATAGCTTCAGGTATTGCTTACGGACTTTTGCAGCTCATTGAAGATCCTTATATAGTAAGTATCCCACAGCTGTTCTGTGACTATATCCTCGCTTTCGGCGCACTTGGCCTTGGAGGACTTTTCTATGAAAAGAAATACGGCATGATAAAAGGTTATATCGCCGGAGTCCTCGGTCGTTACTTCTTTGCAATATTATCGGGCGTAATATTCTTTGCTTACTATGCTCCCGAAGGAACATCGCCGCTTGTTTACAGCATCACTTACAACGCAACATACATCGTGCCTGAATGCATCATTACCGTAATCGTTCTGTGCGTTCCCGTTGTTAAGAGTACTCTCAAGCGTATCAAGATGGAAGCAAATGAAAAAGATATCAGAAAAGCCGTTCAGCTTGGGTAATTCAATCTACAATATAATCACTGTATAATGAAATGTCAGCCCTTTGGAGCATCGCTCGTATGCGAATTCCGGAGGGCTCATATTTTGTCTCTTTTACAACGCCTCTGTTTTCAAGGGCATTCACTATGCCACCTTCGGTATAGGGTAAAAGAAGCTCACACTCCTGTTCATCTTCACTCAGTTTTCTCTCTATTGCTGCGATAAGTTCGTCTAGTGAATCATCATCTTTTGCACAGATATAAATCCTGTCGCCGGAAGCCTTGGGAACATCCATAACGAGGCGTCCGCTCTCCTCCTGCTCTTTCTGCACAAGATCTGCCTTATTAAACA
>JAFZXD010000193.1 GCA_017616955.1 Eubacterium sp.
ATATAGTTAAATATAATGGAACCAAGCATGATAAGAACGAATCTCGGCTCACCGAAAGCATAGAAAAAAAAACATGCTATAAGCAAAACGACGATTCTTGCCTTCTCCGGTACAATGAAATAGATTAAAAGCAATACCGGAAGAAAAATCATTAAAAAGAATAAACTGCTGAATATCATAACTTCTCCCCTTTGATAATTAATTAATATCTTACATCAGTTCATTACAAATTTCCCGAGTTATAAAAAGCTATAACTCGGGAAACAATAAATACAATAATTACTCTCCGTCAGAATCTCCGCTGCCTTCGCCTTCAGAATCGCCTTCGCCTTCACTTTCGTTATCGGCGTTCTCTTCTTCCTGCTTAGCCTTCTGTATCTCCTGATATTCTGCACTTGTAACTTCCTTGATTACTGCCTTTTCATTTAAGTACTTCTGTAATCTGTCCGACTCGTAGTAAAGTCTTAAAGTTTCTTCCGTATACTTAGCAACAGCTTCTTCATATGTAGCGGAATCATAATTCGCAAGATCTGCCTTAACAGCTTCCTTGAACTCCTCGGCTGTCATCTTGATACCAGGAATTGTCTTGATAAGTGCCTCACGTACAAGCTGTGAATTAACCTGATTCATAACATATGTCGGGAAGTCGATTCCACCGCCGAAATACTTCAAATAATCATCAACAGTTAAGTTGAACATTGAAGCTACCTGCTGAATTCTTGCATAGCATTCGTCATACTGCTTATTAAATACGTAGTTAGGATATCCGTCAACCTTGCAGTTTTCCATAATCTTAGTCCAAAGATCCTGCTGGAACTGCTGCTCGCTTGAGCTTGTTGCCTGCTCGAGAAGGTCTGCTCTAATCTTTTCTTCGTAATCAGCAGTGGTTGTATATTCACCATTTGAATACTTAGTTACATATTCATCATTCCATTCAGGTGTAACAGAAACTCTTTTTGCTGATTTAAGTACTATGGTAAATGTAGCATTCTTACCTGCAAAGTCAGCATTCTTATAATCTTCAGGAAATGTTACATTAATATCCTTTGTCTCTCCGACCTTCATTCCGTAGATACCTTCATCAAATCCCGGAATCATGGAACCGTCACCGAGTACATGTGACTGATCTGTTGCAGAACCGCCTTCAAACGGCTCTTCTTCTCCTTCAAGTACACCTACAAAATCGATAACAGCAGTATCGCCTTCAGCTGCCTCATCATTTTCCGTAAGGTCAGCATATTCAATACCTTCATTAAGGATACTGTCAATCTTACTCTGTACCTGTTCATCGGTAACTTCAGGAATTATCTTATATACTTCGATTCCCTCATACTGTCCGAGGGTTACATACTCAAATACATCATAATTAGGATCGCCGTAGTTCTTGGTCTTCGGCTTATTGGCCTGATACTTTAAGAAAATAAGTACTCCTACGAAAAGCGCGATTACAGCAACTACTATAGCTGTAATTAAAACGGTTCTCTTAAGCTCCTTCTTTCTTACTTCTGCTTCAGCCTGTTTTCTTTTTGCATAGTTTGACATCTTAGTAATCTCCAATCATTTATCATTGCAAATTATAATTTTATTTTTTTGCAGTCCACATATATTTCTATCACATTTTGAACAAAATTACAACTTTTTTAATTTTATATCTTGTATTCTCTCTCAAAAGATGTTACCATCATTTTACTCATTTACTACATTTTTCTTGGGTCTATATGACCTTTCCCCATATTTTCCATATTATTTACGCATCCTTAAAATATTTTTAAGGAGTATTTGCTATGGATTACAATACATTTATATCAACCATTGAAGGTTTTTTCAAAGACAGATATCCTGATGCGGATATCAGAATTTCCAAAGTCACAAAGAATAACGGAGTCGTTCTTGACGGAATATCCATTAACGAGAACAATAACAACATATGTGAAACCATTTATCTCAATCATTATTATGAAGTCTTATGTAAAGGTATTCACAGCCTTGACGAAATCAAGCAGTCAATTCTTACGCTTCACGAAAAGTCGACAATTACGGAACCTGTTGATTTTTCATTCTTTCAGGACTTTTCCAAAGTGAAAAACAGAATATCATTCAAGCTTATTAATCTCATGATGAATAAAGAGCTGTTAAAAAACGTTCCCCATCTTATATATCTTGATTTTGCAATAGTCTTCTACTGCATGGTCGAAGACAATAATATCGGCAAAGGAACAATTCTTATAAGAAACTGCCATCTTGAATCATGGGGTGTGAACGAAGACGAATTATATAATATTGCTCTTAAAAACTCTCCCTCCTTACTTCCATCTAAGCTTATAGGCATGGATGATTATCTGACACAGCTTCGTGTCAAAAGAGATATTCCGTTTGAAGAAGACGTTCCCGATACCTCTCCGGAATTATGCAACATGTACATTTTGACCAACGGAGATAAATACTTCGGAGCCTCCGTTCTTATGTATGAAAACCTTCTATCAGATCTCTCCGAACGTTTCTTAAGTTCTTTTTTCGTTCTCCCGAGTTCCATTCACGAAGTTATTTTGCTTCCTACCAATTCCAAGAATAATCTTCACGAGTTTAATACAATGGTAAAAGCGGTTAACGAACAGGCTCTTGATAAAGAAGATATCCTGTCTGACCACGCATATTACTATGACAGAGAAGACCGCGCTTTATATGCAAGTTAATTAAAAATAGGCTTGGGACATCCCAAGCCTGTTTTATTTTATAAGTATTTATCTTCTCTTTTCATTCTGTGCAAGCTTCTTCATTTCTCTTGCATTCTCGATTACGGCATCGGTAACCATAACACCGCCCA